>USPX01000024.1 GCA_900556665.1 uncultured Eubacteriales bacterium | reverse complement strand
GAGAAGAAGAAGTCTTCGCCATTGTATAACATTGCTGCCCAATTGTTATCACTAGCAGAAATTGATTCTCTAAGTGTGATTGCTACATATTCAAAACCAAATCTATCTTTAAGTTGTTTAGCTACATCTTTATAACCTTCGTGATTAACTTCACCTTTTGTTACATCTGTATCTGCTGCATGAATACCAAATACATCAGCTGCATCTTCTTCATTTGCAATACATACGTTAACATATTCCATAAGACTAGCCATTACTTCGCCAGCTTTTTCTCTTGTCCATAATTTTTTTCTATAGTTAAGGTCACAACTTACTTTTACACCTCTAGCTTTAGCTGCTTTACAAGCTTCTAAACAGATAGCTGCTGCATCATCACCAAGTGCTGGAGTGATTCCTGTGAAGTGGAACCATTCTGCCCCTTCAAAAATTTCATCCCAGTTGAAGTCAGCTGTTGTAGCTGTTGAGATTGAAGAGTGCGCTCTATCATAAATTACTTTTGAAGGTCTTTGAGAAGCACCTTTTTCTAAGAAGTAAATCCCAACTCTTTCACCACCACGAGCGATATGTTTTGTTTCTACACCATATCTACGAAGTTCATTGATAGCTGCTTGACCGATATCATGTGTTGGTAACTTTGTTACGAATTCTGCTTCTAAACCATAGTTAGCAAGAGAAACTGCTACGTTAGCTTCTCCACCACCATATGTTGCTTGGAAGTGATCTACTTGATTGAATCTTAAATACCCATCTGGGGCAAGTCTTAACATAATTTCACCGAAAGTAACTACTTTACTCATTTTAAATTCTCCTATTATCTCATATAATTTTTATTTTTACTACTTATCATCTATGTATTTAATGGTCACACATTAATGTTTCCATGAAGTAGCGTTATTAACTTTTAAAATGCTTAAATTTTAAGGCATTCAACGCCTAAAGTGCCTAATCTTTAAATTAATAAATTATTTTTGTAATAAATGAATAGCAAATCCACCAAATTCTTCTTTTAAGTAAACTGCTGTTAATTTACCTTTTGCATTGTATTTAGCTGATTCTTCATTGATTTCGATGCCTTTAGCTTTAAGATAAGCTACAGCTCTTTCAATGTAGTTTGTTTTGTATGCAATGTGTCCTTTAGCTCCAAGGTATGGTGTTTTCATAACTTCTACGCCAAGCCCAGCAAAGATTGAGCTATTGCCAACTTTAACGCCTGTGTTAAATGCACCATCAAATGCAGCAGCGATTTCTGAAGCAGCAGCTTCTGTTTCTGCATTAATTCCAACATGTGCAAGTTCAAATCCTAACATTTGAGTTACAGCTTCTTTTGTCATTTCTGTGATTTTATCAAATTCACCAGCAGCAACTAATTTAGGATCTACCATCCAGCTCCCACCACACGCAATGATTCTATCGAATGATAAATAATCATTAAGGTTTTTAGCATTGATACCACCTGTTGGCATGAATTTCATATTTGTGTATGGGCCAGCCATTGATTTGATAAGTTTAATTCCCCCAATCGCTTCAGCTGGGAATACTTTAACTACATTAAGTCCAAGTTCAATAGCTTGTTCTACATCTGAAGGATTAGCACAACCTGGTGTTACAGGAATACCTTTTTCTACACAATATTTAACTACTTTTGGGTTAAGACCAGGACTTACGATGAATTTAGCGCCTGCTTCTACAGCTTCATCTACTTGCTTCGTTGTAAGAACTGCCCAGCCCCAATTAACATTTCTGGGAATTCTTTCGCCATAACGCTGATAGCTTCTTTAGCACATGCTGTTCTAAATGTTACTTCTGCTACTGGAAGTCCTCCTTCGCATAAAGCTTTTGCAAGTGGCTTAGCTTCTTCGATATTGTTGATTACTACTACTGGAACGATACCATATGCACCGATTTGTTCAAGTACATTACTCATTGTTGTACCTCCTATTTATTTCTAAAATTTATTAATCATTATCTACTTTTTATTTAGTTGTTAATTAATATTGGTTTGTTTTAGTTTTCATACTTTTTTCATATCCAAGTATATCTTAGCACTCATTTATACACTTTTGTTATTGTTTTTTAATAAATTTGACATAAGTTGTTGCTTTTTTATTAATATCAAAATTTTTATTTTGTATCATAATTTTTGTTTTATTTTTTACACTTGCAATCATTTACTTATCCTTAATTACGTATATCTAAATATTTTTGTACTAACACTCATATTTTACAAATATTATCAAATCAAATCTTAATTTTAAGAATCATAAAATACATTGAATTATTCCTTCATAAGTCATTGATTTTACTTATAAAAACATCCTATTAATATGTAGTATAAATTTAAATTTTAAATCTAATGTGTTATAATTTATATAATTTTAAAAATTATATACATTATAACACACATAATCCTATACATTATCTTACATATTATTTTTAATTCTCCAGTAACATACATATTGTTACATATACATTTATAAAGTCGTCTTTATTTATATCCTATTAACGCAATTAATCTTCATCTTAAAATGAAATTTAATTACGTTTAAATATTTTTGTTTTTAGTTGTTTTTGTTTTAGTTAACTTATCATGTATAACTTATACTTAGGAGGAAATTATGAATACAATTTATGATCACTTAGACATGTTTACTGGAATCTTAGACTTACTTGAAAATCACTTAGGAACAAATTGTGAAATTGTCTTACATGACAATACTCAGCCATACGAACATAGTATTGTAGACATTCGTAATGGTCATGTTACCGGCAGAAAAATTGGAGATTGTGGTGGAAATTGGGGACTTGAAGTATTAAGCAAAATGAATGCAGACACTCATATCTATAACAAAATAGTTCATATGAGAAATGGGAAAATTATCCGTGGTTCTTCTATGTTCTTTCAAAATGATGATGGTGAAAATGTAGGAGCCATCTGTATTAATATGGATATTACTGATAGTTTAAAATGTGAAGAATACCTTAAACAGTTTAACAACTATGCAGCTCCTTCTACTTCATCTAGCGAATTGTTTACAACTGATGTTAATCAACTTATGGATAATCTGCTACTTCAATGTGAAAATATGTTTGATAAATCAAAAGGTCATTTAAGTAAAGAGGAAAAACTAGAAATCATCAAATTCTTAGACAATAAAGGTGCTTTCTTAATTACAAAATCAGGAGACCGTGTATGTGATTTCCTTAATATTTCTAAATTTACTTTATATAACTATCTTGAAATGACTAGACAAGGTAAATAAATATATACTGCTACACATTTAAGGGTTTGACATTCCTTTTAAACTTTAGTATCTTTATATAGTTAACACTAATAAATCTTACTCATGAGGGAGTAGTTTGCAATTATATATTGTAATATTATCAACATCATGACTATACTACTTATAGTCTGGTAATATTTTAAAAAGCGAGACTCATGAATAGCATCTAATTATGTTTGCTATTCATGAGTCTCGCTTTTTTAATAAATATTTTTTATAGTTCAATATTCTTTTATAAACGTAACTTACTTATAACTCTTGAGTAAAATCTAATTAAAGGAGTATGTTTATGATATTTTTACTTTATCTTATCCTAGCAATTTGTGTTGTATTTCTTTCAGTCAAGACTGCAAATTATGTAGATTTGCTAGATAAAAAGACTAATCTTTCTGGTGCCTTCATTGGTGGTGTTATGCTTGCAGCAGTTACATCTCTTCCAGAATTCTTTACAACTATTTCTGCCACTTCATTCTTAGGAAATCCTGACCTAGCTTTAGGAAATATCCTTGGTAGTAACTTGTTCAACAATACTATTTTAGCTACACTCGTATTATTATTCATTAAAAAGTTTGGTGAAAGTAATATTTCAAAAAGTCACTTAAACGTAAGTATCTGTACTTTAGGTATGTACTTCATCATCTGTATCAACTTATTCATTAACATTGATATTTCAATTCTTACGATTAGCATACTTTCTATTGCCTTAGCTATATTCTATGCTATTGGTGTTAAAGCTATGGCAAATGCACCATCTGAAGAAAGCGATGATAACGAAGATGATAGTCCTCTTACAGTAAAACAAATCGCTGTCCGTTTTGTAATTACAAGTATTCTCTTAATTGCAGCAAGTATCGGTGTAACTTATGTTTCTGATAGTATTGCAACTACATATAACTTAGGCGCTGGTCTCGTTGGTGCTGTATTACTTGGTATTGCAACTTCACTTCCTGAAGTAACATCTTGTGTGGCACTTATGAAAGTGGGTAACTTTAATATTGCAACTGGTAACATTGTAGGAAGTACTTTATTCAACTTCTTAATCTTAACTTTTGCAGATTTACTTTATATCCAAGATACTATCTACATCTTTACAGATGTCAATACTAAAGCCCTTCTTGTATTCGGCTTTGTTGCTGCTCTTCTTCTTACTTTCATGATTTTCTTAAAATCACGTAAAGACGAGAAAAAACTCAGCAATTACATTTATACATTACCTTCTGTAGGTATTCTTTTATGCTACTTTGCATTCTTAATAGCAGATAAATTTATGTAATTTTTCTAGTACATGTACATAAAGGGTTGTAATCTAATATGATTACAACCCTTTATGCTATTCCATGTTCCTTTAAACGTTTTAAAGCTAGAGTTTCTCTATATACCCAAGGATTAATGTCCGCTCTTTTTCCCTGTAAAATCAACTCATTTTCTTTTATTACTTCATCTATTTCTATCCAAACCGGTTTAAACTCTTGATCTTTCTCATACTTATCTAAATGTTGACTCTTTGGAACTTCTTCTACATCACATGTATAATAATATGAAGTCATTTCAAAGATCCCATTAGCATTGAATTGATTTACATTACGTTGTACAATCATCCCTAATTTCTTTCCTATAGTATTAACAATATATCCGGTTTCCTCTGCAACTTCTCTTTTTAAAGCTTCTTTAATCTCTTCTTGCCTTTTAACACCACCACCAGGAAACTTATAATCGCCCTTATTAGTATGCACCATAAGTATTTTACCATCTTTTAAAATAACAGCTCTTGCTGCTTGCCTAGTTGTAATATGTGCTCTACTATCTTTTATCTCTTGAATCCCAACTACCTCATTTAGAATCATAGGCGCCTCCTTATATATTACCCCTTCTATTCTATAATTAATATGCCAATATATATTACTTTTTATAAAACAATGCCTTACCTAATTATGTATATATGTAATAATTCTAATATATATCATAATTTTTATTATATTCTATCATATTTCGATTAATTTTTAAAGAAAAGTTTAGTTAACTTATATATCCTCGTTCATTAATTATAATCCCCGCTAATAATAGAAAGCCTAAACTAAAGTATACAATTAATGTTACCATAATAAATATTGCTATATATACAATAGATGTTCGTCTTACATTAGCTCCTCCTGCATTAATGACATAATATATATGCAGATATATGCAATATATATTAATAGCTAAGCTAATAGCTCCTCCAAATCTTATTACATGGCCTATCTCAAATAACTCTCCTAGATTTGCTAAAGTTCCCATACACACTTGACCATTGAAACTTCTCCAATAATCAAGCCTTCCTCCACATGCACTTATTACACACATATAAAACCACCCCGTAAGAAAAGTACTTGCTAAAATGCAAATGGTCTGCAATGTACCTCCTCCATTTTTATGAGGTACTATTAATAATACACTAATTACATATAAAATATATTGATCCAAATTAAATTGCTTATAACTTATCATACGTGCAAAACATTTCCGGGGTTCAATTATTAGGTCTCTTATATTCCTAATAGCAGTCTTCATATACTTCTTCACCACGCTTAACACTCTTATATATATAATTCACATATATTTCTTATACTTAGTATAACAATATCTATAAACTCTTATCCTGCCTATTTATCTTTAATCCCTCTTTCTCTAAAACAATTCCTTAACCTATACAGCATTAATTAATGTACATAAAAATAGGGTAGTCTAATGAATCAAATCTCATTAAACTACCCTATCCTTATTATGTCCTAATTATTATATATTAATTATTCTGCAAGTTTATTTAAAGCTTCCATAAGAGCATCTACATCCATGCCATGAGCTAAAGCGCCTTCTTCAATTGATTCGAAGTGAGCTGCTGCACAACCTAAACATCCCATACCGAAAGCTGCAAATACATTAGCTGCTTCTGGATATTTGCTTACAACTTCCATAATTCCCATATCTCTAGTGATTTTCATAGTTAATTCTCCTTCCTTACATATGTACTAAGGTTTATTCCTAAAATACAATATAAAATTCTACCTATATCATACACCTAAAATACCTAAAAATAAAGTTTAAAATAAAAGGGGTATACAGTTTCAGTTCCTTTAACTGCGACTTTTCCACATTTTTCTCATTATTCTTATCCACACTTTTCAAACTTAAATACACACTATTTTATATCATATTGTGTAAAACTTTTTACTTATCCACATTTTTCACAAAACTATCAACAATTTGTGAACAACTTTTTTAATTTCACAACTTTATACACAACTTTATACAGAATATCCACTTCACTTTAAGCTTATAGCAGTATACTTTAACTGATTCCAACTTCATATGTTATTTTCATTATGTTGCAAAAAACGACTTATATAGTATATTTTCAACCTGAGCTACTATTTATATAACCATTCTCGCTTACTATTAAATAATGTCTTTTATTATTTTTCTCATCTAACTTCATATAGCTTTCCACTTTTATACTTTACTTTTTTATCTCACTATATATACAGCTAGATTTCTTTATATATACTTCTTGTCTAATATAACTTCATTAATATATGACCTTTTATATCTTCCTAATATGGATTAAGTAATTCTTTAACTTATAGTTCTTCTTATATTGTTTGTTTATTCTTTAACATAAATTACCTTATTTAAAGAATTTATTTATAACATTTTTTATTTTATATAATTGTGTTTTATTTTTAACAATTATCCAATCAAATCATTGACAACCTATTACTCACATGATATGATTACACTATCTTTTAAATCAACTAAACAATTATAAATTTTTTTATTTTATTTTGTTAAATTAATAACAATTTATTTTAATCTTATAGCATATTAATTCAAGGAGGATTTAACAATGTCTGATGAGAAAAAACAAAAAGTAACTGAAGTTAAAGAAGCACCAGCTGTAGATGCAAAAGCTATGATTGACGAATTAGTTGCAAAAGCAAAAGTTGCTCTTGATGAGTACATGAAACTTGACCAAGAAAAAATCGATGAAATCACAAAAGCTATGGCTTTAGCTGGTCTTTCAGCTCAAATGAAACTTGCTAAAATGGCTGTTGATGAAACAGGTCGTGGTATCTTCGAAGATAAAGTAACAAAAAATATCTTCGCTACAGAATATATCTACCACAGTATTAAACACGAAAAAACTGTTGGTATAATCGAAGATAATGAAGATGAAGGATATATCGAAATTGCTGAACCAGTTGGTATCGTAGCAGGTGTTACACCTACAACAAACCCAACATCAACAACAATGTTCAAAGCAATCACATGTGCTAAAACTCGTAACCCAATCATCTTTGGTTTCCACCCAGCTGCACAACAATGTTCTCGTGAAGCTGCTATCATCGTTCGTGATGCTGCTATCAAAGCTGGTGCTCCAGAAAACTGTGTTCAATGGATTGAAACACCATCAATCGAAGCTACTAACGCTCTTATGAATCACCCTGATGTAGCTACAGTTCTTGCAACTGGTGGTTCTGCAATGGTTAAAGCTGCTTACTCAACTGGTAAACCAGCACTCGGCGTTGGTCCTGGTAACGTACCAGCATTCGTTGAAAAAACAGCTAATCTTGAACAATCTCTTACAGACATTATTCTTTCAAAATCATTCGATAATGGTATGATTTGTGCTTCTGAACAAGCTGCTATCATCGAAGCTCCTATTTATGATAAAGCTGTAGCATTCATGAAAAAACAAGGTTGCTACTTCGCTACTAAAGAAGAAGTTGAAAAACTTGCTCCAGTTGTAATCGACCCAGTTCGTATGATGGCTGGTCCAGCAATCGTTGGTAAATATCCATATGAAATTGCTGCACTTGCTGGTATTACAATTCCTAAAGAAACAAAAGTTCTCTGCTGTGAACTTGATGGTGTTGGTGCTGACTACCCACTTTCAAGAGAAAAACTTTCTCCAGTTCTTGCAGTTGTTAAAGCTAAAGACGTTGAAGATGGTATTCAAAAAGCTGAAACAATGGTTGAACTTGGTGGTCTTGGTCATACAGCAGTTATTCATACGACAAATAATGAACTTATCGACGAATATGGTAAACGTCTTAAAGCTTGCCGTATCATCGTAAACTCTCCATCTGCATTTGGTGGTATCGGTGATGTTTACAACTCACTTATGCCTTCATTAACACTTGGTTGTGGTTCTTATGGACATAACTCAACATCTTCTAACGTTACAGCACAAAACTTAATTAATAAGAAGAGAGTTGCAAAAAGGAGATTAAATATGCAATGGTTTAAAGTTCCAGAAAAAATCTACTTCGAGCCAGGCTCAGTTCAATACTTAGCTAAAATGCCAGACATCCACCGTGCAATGATCGTAGCTGACCCAATGATGGTTAAATTAGGCTATGTAGATAAACTTACTTATCAATTAAACAAAAATCTCAACAAAGTAACTATTGAAATCTTTAGCGAAGTTGAACCAGATCCAGACTTAGTAACAGTTAGAAAAGGTACAGCTGTTATGAATTCATTCAAACCAGACGTAATCATCGCTCTTGGTGGTGGTTCTGCAATGGATGCTGCTAAAGCAATGTGGTTATTCTATGAAAATCCAGAAGCTGACTTCATCGGTATGGCTCAAAAATTTATGGATATCCGTAAACGTGTTTATAAATTCCCTAAAATGGGTAGACTTGCAAAAATGGTTTCTATTCCTACAACATCAGGTACAGGTTCTGAGGTAACATCATTCGCTGTAATCTCTGATAAATCTAAGAATATGAAATATCCACTTGCTGACTACGAATTAACACCAGACGTAGCAATCATTGACCCAGAATTCGTTATGTCAGTTCCAGCTGGCGCTACAGCTGATACAGGTCTTGACGTATTAACACATGCTATCGAAGCATATGTTTCTATCCTTGCTTCTGACTACACAGATGCTCTTGCACTTCATGCTATTAAATTAGTATTTGAATACTTACCACGTTCATACAAAAATGGTGCAAAAGATCCAGAAGCTAGAGAAAAAATGCACAACGCATCTTGTATCGCAGGTATGGCATTCACAAATGCATTCCTTGGTGTATGTCACTCATTAGCTCATAAACTTGGTGGGGAATTCCACGTAGCTCATGGACGTGCAAATGCTGTTCTTTTACCACACGTTATTGAATACAATGGTGAAACAAATCCATCTAAATTCATGGCTTGGCCAAAATACGGTAAATTCATCGCACCACAAAGATACCAAGATATCGCTAAAATGTTAGGACTTCCTGCTTCTACTCCAGAAGAAGGTGTTAAATCTCTTGCTAAAGCAGTTAGAGACTTAATGAAAGAAGTTGGTATTCCATTAACACTTAAAGAAATGAAAACACGTGAAGGTAACCAATACATTGATGAAAAAACATACCTTCAAACTATCGAATCTTTATCTTACAAAGCATTCGAAGATCAATGTACAACAGCTAACCCAAGACTTCCAAGAATTCACGAACTTCAAGAGCTTTATAGAAAAGCTTACTATGGTAAATAATTTCTACCAATTAGTTTAGTGTGCACCTATACTAATTAGGAATAAAAGAGAGATTATCCAAACTCAATTTGGATAATCTCTCTTTTTTATTATATATACTTTCTTTACATGATTATTTTATATTCATACGGTTAATACTAAGAGCTATCATATATATACTCTTTTGTGGTATATTAATACTTACATATTACAGAATAGGAATGACATCATGAAAGATATTAAATTACCTAAAATAGGCTTTAGAACTCTAAAAACTGCTTTAGCAGTATTTCTTTGCCTTTTACTTTTCCCAAAAGAACCTTTTTTTGCATGTATGACTTCTATCTTTTGTCTACAAAACACAGTAAAGGGATCATATGAAGTTGGCTTTGCACGTGCTTATGGAACTGTCCATGGCGCTATTATAGGCTTTTTATTCCTTTTATTTTTCAAATTATTATGGTTCTACTCAAAAATTGCAGTAGTAACAACATTTATCATATACCTTCTCATATCTTTTGGTATTATCGTTGTAATTTATACCTGCAACTTAGTAAAACGTCCACTTTCAATTCCTTTGGCATGTATTGTCTTTCTAGGCGTTACTACAACGCATGCACAGACAGATGCCGTTTACTATGCACTTAATCGTATTATTGAAACATTCTTCGGACTTATTATTGGCTTACTGGTTAATAAATATATTAATCCACCTGTAGATAAATAATCTTCATAAAAAAGTAAATATCCCAATAACAAGAAGGAGTTGTTCTCATATTGTAGAACAACTCCTTCTTGTTATTGTAATAAAACCTTTTTAGACTATACAAACTAACCTTTTATAATAACATTATCAAACTAAATGATATTTTCTATTTTTAATTAATAACTCAATTACCTCCTATACTATATTTTTATTACAGAATTAATTTTATTCTTTTGCTTTAAAACTTAGTTCTATTTAAACTTTATGATTCCCATTTTATTTTTTATAATTCATAAAAATGTCCCCGTTAGAGAACGGGGACAATATAGGTTGATGTATCATCTTGGATGAGATGAATTTTGTTATTATAAGTTTCTTTTAGTATTGGGTTTTGTAGTACTTCTTGAGTCTTCCCTGAGATAGCTAGTTTGCCGTCTTTTAAAATAAGTATTTCATCACAGGTTCCAAAGGCTAGGTTTAGATCGTGAAGTACCATAATAATTGTAAGGTTCCTTTTTTCTTTTATTTGTCTTATAAAGTGCATAAATTCTACGCTATTATGAATATCTAGCATTGATGTAGGTTCGTCTAAAAGTAAATATGGCGTATCTTGAACAAGTGCTCTTGCGATAAATACTTTTTGCGCTTCTCCTCCGCTTAGATTTCTAATAGACGCATTTCTTAAACCTTCAAGGTGTAAATCTTGAATAACTTGTTCTATAAGCATTTCATCTTTTTGTTTAAGCTCTCCCATTAAGTCCATATAGGTATAACGTCCCATTTGTAAAATCTCATATACTGTAAAGTCTAAGTCCCTTGGATTCTCTTGAAAAACGTAACTTATATGTCTTGCATAATCTTTTACTTTAAAGCCTTTTATATCTTTTCCTTCATAAAAAATAGTTGATTTAGGAGATGGGATAATGCCCATGATATGTTTCAGAATTGTACTTTTACCTGCACCATTTGGCCCTATAATGCCATAAATTTTCCCCGGTGAGAATGTATAATTAATATCCTTTAGAATATGTTTCTGCCCTATTTGATAATTTAAATGTTTAATCTCTATCATCTTTGCTCCCTCTTTCTCTGTCTATATATCAAGTACATGAAATAAGGTGCACCTAGCAATGAAGTAATAATTCCTATAGGAATTTCCCCACTAGGCATAAGTGCCCTTGAAAGGTCATCACATAGGAGTAAAAATATCATTCCAAAGAAGGCACTAATAGGTAATGTTTTACGATAATTAGAGCCAAATATAAGGCGTACAACATGAGGAATAATTAATCCAACAAAACCTATGGTTCCTGTAAAAGCCACTGTAGTTGCAATCAGTATACTACTTATACCTAGTAGTATTTTTCGAATGCGTCCTACGTCTAACCCTAATGCTCTAGCTGCTTCTTCACCCATAAGTAAAATATTAAGTTCCTTCCGTAAAATAAGAAAAGCAATGAAGGTAGGTACAGTAATAATGCTTAAGATAATAACTCTACTATAAGAAGCCGCGCCTAAAGAACCCATTCCCCATGTAAATATAGTCAGTAATTTATCCTGTGAGTATATCTTAATTAGAGCTAATAACGCTGAAAAGAAATAGTTAATGGCAAGTCCTGAAAGCAACAATCTAATAGTAGAAACCTTGCCACTCATTCCAGATAACCCTATTACTAAAATATTAGCTATAAGCGCTCCTATAAAAGCATAAATCGGTGAAAAACCACTAGTCATAAAGCCAATAGCTGCACCTAATGAAGCCCCTGACGAAATACCCAGTATATACGGATCTGCCATATCATTTCTAAAAATAGATTGATAAACTGCACCTGTTACAGCTAAATTCATACCCGTTAAAATGGCCATAAGTATTCTTGGAATACGTATATTTAATATAATTGTCTGTTGCCCCTTTGTAATATGTGTAGCAATATCCTGACCTATTACTTTTGACCATATAATACGGAAAGTATCAGCTACTGTAATATCAGCTACACCTATTGTAACGGAGATAAGGGCCAAAATAATGACTAATAAAGTTAATAGGAAATATAAAAGCTTTATATTTCCTACTCTCTGTAATTTATCTTTAATTTCCATTTAAGCTTAGTTATTTACAAGCTCTGGATTAATTATTTCAGCCATTTCAATAAGGGCATCATCTACGCGTGGTCCTTGTCTAGAAATCATATCTCCATTAATTTCATAAACATTACCTGATTTAACAGCCTCTAAGTCTTTATAGAAATCTGTATTTTGAAGTGCCTCAAGGTTTGTTACTCCAGTTGGTACAATAATGATATCTGGTTCATTATCTGCTATTTCTTCTTTACTAATAGACCAACCACTAATATTTTGAGCAATATTCTGACCACCTGCTAAATTAATAATTTCACTAATAAATGTGTCTCCTCCAGCAGTATAATCACTTTCTCCATAACCAACTATATAATATACTTTTGGTTTTTCTGTTTTATTTAATGCCTTTACCTTTTCTGTAATATCTGCAACATTGGCCTTCATATCATTAATCACTTCAGTAGCATTACCTGACTCATCTACTAACTTCCCTATAGCAGTAATAGCTTCATAAGTTCCATCGAAGCCTTCTTGCTCATTAAGGAATACAACTGGAATACCTACTTCTCTTAATTTATTTATAATTTCATCAGAAACATGTGTTGAGCCTACTACTAAGTCTGGCTCTAATGAAATAATTGTTTCCACATTAGGGTCCATTGTACCACCTACTGGTGTTACACTTTTCATTGATTCTGGATAATTGCAAAAATCTGTACGACCAACTATTTTATCTTCTACACCCACTGCTGCTAAAATCTCTGTTGTACTAGGTGCTAAAGAAACAATACGTTTTGGTACACTTGTTAATGTAGTTGTTGTTTTTGTGGAATCTGTAACACTTACATTAAATGATTCTTCTGGTGTCGCTGTCTCCGTAGGTGCTGTATTTTGTGTGTTATTTGTGCTACTACAACCAATTAACATCGTAAACGACATTACGGCTGCCATACAAAGCATTATGCCTTTAAATACTTTCTGTTTCACTTTAATACCTCCTATGAATAGTCTAAAATTACCATTTTTATCATTGCACACTATTGTATCACTGTCAAGAAATCCTTATTTTCTACAAGTTACTAACTTATAGTATCTATCTAATCTATATCCAATATACAGGCTATTTATTAGCTTTATTACTGTGTGTACATATGCCCTTGCAAAATATCCACACCTAAGATTGCTTTTCTTTCAACTTATTCACAAAAAAGTATTTTACTCACATGTACCTTGTGGATTACTTGAAGTAAAACTCTAAGATAACTTTATGATCTTACCATTTATCTCAATTGCTTTTATATCTTCTATATTAATCAACTTCATATCTTATTTTTAAAATTATTCTGCCTCTCTAGTTTTCTCACGTATTTCTTCTTGCCACTTAGCTTCTTCCATATTTTCATAGCTTGCTGTAATCTCTGGTCTTTTGCCACGATAACCTTTGTTCATCTTATGTTTCGCCTTACGATTGGCAACACTATCGAATACAATGCTAAAATCATAGTCCTCTGGATAAAGTTCTTTTGCTGCTACAAGTAACTTCACTCTTTTCACATTCACCCAACGCTTACTTTTTTGAATCTGTACCCCTACTTTGCCTTGATCATCTACAGTATGAAAAACGAGACCTTTTAATTTTTCTGGATAAACCATGACACTGTCGCCTACCTGGAACTTTTGTTTTAATTCTTGAGCCTTTGCTTTAGGGTCTTTTAAAGGTTTAGCCTTTAGTTTAGGTGCTTGTAAATCATTTTGACTTACTAACTCCTGAACCTTTTCTATGGCTTCAATCATATTTTCATTGCTTTTTACTTCCCCTATTTGATTTATCTTATTCTCCTGCGATTTAACCTTAGTACCATAGGTATAAATACTAGCTAAATCAATGAGCTGCTTTGGAAAACCTAATTTCTCAGCAATACAAAAGGCACAACTCTCTCCTGCTTCTCCTATCTCTAATTGATAAAGTGGTCTTAAACTTTCTTTATCAAACTTCATTCTAGCATTAATAAAGCCTTCTGCCGTCTGCGCATATTCCTTAACCTCTGGATAGTGGGTAGTTGCTACAATTAAACAGTTTTTATTTCTAAGTGCCTCTAGTGTAGCAATTGCAATACCCATACCTTCTGCAGGATCTGTGCCCGAACCTAATTCATCTAAAAGTACAAGCGAATGGGCTGTAGTTTGCTTCAAAATCTCTATTACACTCACAATATGAGCTGAGAAAGTAGATAAATTCTGCGTAATGCTTTGCCCATCTCCAATATCACATAAAATTTGATTACGCATAATGAGGTGACTTCCTTCTTCTGCAGGTATATGAAGTCCACATTGTGCCATCATTGTTAGAAGCCCTACCGTCTTTAATGTGACAGTTTTTCCCCCTGTATTGGGCCCTGTAATAATAACACCTCGTATGCCCTCTCCCATTTCAAAATTTAGAGGGACACACTGCTCGGTATTTAGTAATGGATGACGTCCATTTTTAATAATAATCTTCCCATTCATAGTAATAGGCACGCCCTTACCATTCATCTCTACAGATAATTTGCCCTTAGCAAAAGCAATATCTAAGACCTCCATAACTTCCATATTTACTTTGATTTCTGGAATAAAGTTTTCTACTTCATTCGTTAAACTATATAAAATCTTTCTAACCTCATTATCTTCCTCTATTTCTAATAGTGAAAGTTCTTCTTGAAGTTTACCTATAGAGGAGGGTTCAATAAACACAGTGCTTCCTGTACGTGATTCATCTAATACATTCCCCTGAACTTGATGTTTATACTCCCTTTTTACAGCTAACACATAATGTCCACTACGTTGTAAAATATATGAATCTGCTAAGTATGCTCTCTTACTTTGCATAACTTTTTCAAGACGCATCTTAATGCTTTCTTTCTTAGACTCTATATTCCTACGTATATTTTTAAGTGCTGTGCTAGCTTCACTATCTACTTCATTATTACGAATACTTATCTCTATAAGTTCTCTTAGCACTTCTAAATCAGCGAAGCTTCTGCCATAACTTATAAGATCACACTCTAAATATTCTCCTCGTTTTAAATAGCGCTGCATATTATGACAGCCTTTAATAAATGAAACAACCATCATTAGTTCTTCTGGTTCCAACATAGTACCTACTTGAATATGCTCAATGAGCGTATTCATAAATTGCATAGAGCTTATAGGTGGTATACCTAGGCTATCTATAATTCTTCTTGCCTCAGTTGTCTCTTGAATCTTCATTTCGCAAAGCTTTTCGTCTAAAATCATCTCTAAGTTAAGTAACTTTTCTTTAGCAATCTCAGATATAGCAAGCTCACTAAGCTTCTTTAAAATTTGATTAAACTCTAATATCTCATTTATATTTTTCAATGTTATTCTCTCCCTTATTTAACACTATAAATTTATATCAAATATAAAAGACACCATAGAAGCTTCTGCCTTATATTGAGGGCATATTGCTTCTATGGTGCCACTGTGACACAAGGAGAGACAATCATATTGATACACTACTTTAATTATCTAGCAAGTAATCTATCCTATTCATCAAAAAAGACATAGCTACGCTATGCCTCCTCATTTTTGATTTTAATGATTCTCTTATCTTGGCATGGTATTTGATAAGCAATTTGAAAAGGCAGAAACTAATCCTGCTAATGTAACAATCTACGCCTGGTTCATGACTTCCAATTTAAGACATTAAATTTTTTAAAATAATAAATTTGAACATCACAAAAAAGCCTTAGCCTACATACGATTTTTTACAATCCTAGCTTAGCTAGGTTTTTAGATTATTATATTAAGCAGCTTATTTAATTAATTCTCTTTAACCTCAACAAATTCAATTAACAAACACCTTCCACCTTTCTTATCTTAAAGACTACTTTAAAATAGTCTCCTAATTTTTATTACTAAGTATTACTACTGTACTTTTATCATATATCTCTTATTTTATACAGTCAACACTAATTTTATAATATTCAAAACCTATTTTTTTGTTACCCCATAAAAATAAAGGACTATTGCTTTATATAACAATGGTCCTTATGTATTATAATTTATATTCCACAACCGTTTCACTTAAATGCTCAGCTGTT
>USPX01000023.1 GCA_900556665.1 uncultured Eubacteriales bacterium | reverse complement strand
GAAGTAAATGAAATGCCACAAATGGTAAGAAAGTTCTTAGTTTAGGATGTTTTTGCCATGCATCTTATGCAAAACCAAGAGATTTTTGGATAAGATGTAAAAATAGGGAGTAGTAAAAGTGACAGAAGTAATGTATAATGGATATGCTAAATAAATATTAAAGGCATTTCCTAAAATGTCTTTCTAAAATATTAATAAGAGAAGTACTTTTGCCACATATAAAATAATATCAGTTTTGGTATTATGGCGATTTGTCGGCACTTATACAAAGAAGCAAACGTCTTTGGTAAGGCATGTACTTAGAGTCAGAAAAGGAGAATACAAATGACATTATTTGAACTTTGGAACAACTATGGCGAAGACGCTAAAGACAGATCAGTAGAAGAATACAAAAAAGTAGTAGAAAACTACTTAGGTAGAGAAAGAGATGTATACAACTACTTACTTTCACATACAGATGAAGTAGTAGAAGGCACAATCGCTGAACTTGGTAAACGTTTCAATATGAATGAAGTAGAATTCTTAGGATTCGTAGACGGTATCAACACAAGCTTAGTAAACGGGGAATATGACTTAACAGATTTCACAGGTGAAAGCAAAGTTAGACTTGAATTCGACCTTAAAAAATTATACTGGAACATGTTAGATGCTAAAGCTGAATGGCTTTATGGTTTACCACAATGGGAAACATTATTAACAGCAGAAGAAAGAGCTGAAGTTAAAAAATCATACAACCAAAGTAAAACAATCGTTAAAGCTAAAAAAGTTGGCCGTAACGAACCATGTCCATGCGGAAGTGGTAAAAAATACAAACAATGTTGTGGAAGATAACTGCTCGCTATGAGCAGTTATTTTTTAATAGAGAGTAGGAACTACTTATAATTTTATGAGGTAGGTTATAAGTAGGAAAATATGAAGGGAAGTGGAAAAATGGACATTAAATGGTCTTATTATTTAATTGCCCTAATTTATGTATTAGTCCTTGTGCTAAGATGCATCAATATGCAAAAAGCAGCTCAATTTAAAAAAGAACGTGGGACAGTCCTTAAGTTCTTTACTATTAAAAAAGATTTCTTTACAACTGTAGCAATTATTTGTAGCATTGTTGCCATTGGCATTAATGGTGCTGCTTTAATTGGTGGTAAAGCACTTAATGCAAATAGCATCATCATTACATTACTAGTGATTGGCTTTACTGCAGTGAATAGCTTTACATCTATTTTACTTGATGAAGAAAGTAAGTCCGTACTTTTCTATGGTTATACTATAGAAGAAGGGGAAGTAGAATCGCTTAAAGTAAAAGAAAAAAGTAATCGTACGATTTATGATATTACCTTTACAAAAGAAATAGATAGTTATAATTATGCTAAACTTATTGTATATGGTAATGAAAGAGCAAAATTAAAAGAAGCGTTTAATAGCTTCGTAAAAAAAGAAACAACACACAATGCTTAAATAAAAGCGGTGTGTTGTTTTTTTATTTTAAGTCCATATACGAAAAATATAATAAAGTTGAAAAAATATATACTATGGTATAATAAAAATGTAAAAAAATGTAATAAATATAGATGGCATGTATAACTAAATATTTTTACGTTTTTACATATGTTGTAGCAATTACAGTAATGTTTGCGGGTTTGAATGGATTCTATTACATATGGGAGTATATTTATCAGGAATAGCTGTAGTAGTATGCATTATGATGGCTTTAGCCAAAAGAACATTTACAATGTTAGAGCATTCATATAATTTAACAGATAAAGTACAAGGCTATTTAGAACGTAACTTAGAAACATCACAAATCGTAGGTGAGTCAATTGGTGTTGTGAATCAGACAATTACTGAAACACATCATGTCATTGAGGGTGTAGGTGAATCAATTGAAAATATTGCAGTAAGTTCAAATGATATCATTACAGTAGCCCAAGAAACAGAAGATATTGTTCAAGAAACAGTAGAGAAGATTAAAATTGCAGAAAAGCAAACAGTAGAGATTAATAAAATTAATCATGAGATTGTAGAAGTTACCAACCGTAATAAAGGAAGTTTAGAAAACTTCTTTGTAGTTATTGAAGAGATTAAAGAAAAAACAGATTATAGTAAGTTATGCATGCAGCGCCTTGAAGGCAAATTACAACATGTCAATGAAATATTAGGTCATATTGGAAAAATATCAGACCAAACAGAACTTTTAGCACTGAATGCTTCTATTGAGGCCGCTAGAAGTGGGGAGGCAGGCAGAGGTTTTGGTGTCATTGCAGAAGAAGTTAAAAAGTTAGCAGAGGAATCTGTTAACTATGGTAGTAGAGTAGAAGAAATTATCGAAACGGTGCGTAAGGATACTGTAGAAGTAGTAGAAGCTATTGAAGCAAATTATCAGGAAGTTGTTAAAAGCACTAAGTACATCAATGAAACAAATGAGAGTTTTGATTACTTCTTAGAAGTACAACAAAGTATGGCAAAACAAGTAAAAGCTATTTCAGAAGTTATGAATGAGTTTATACAAGATGCCGTACAAATGGAAAATGGGATCAAAGTGTTACTTTCTAAAAATGAGCATAATGCCAATGAGATTATTGAGATTAGAAAGTCTATTGAAGAGATTACAAATAAATCAAGAATCATTGGAGAAGAAATTAGTGAGGTGGCACTTCAAGCAGATAAGCTCATTGAACGTGGTGAAAACATCTAGTCTCAAAAAAATAAGAATTTTAGGCATTAAAGGGTCATAGCATTTAAGCTATGGCCTTTTTTGTGCATGAAAACTATGTAAGAAAATAATGTAGTCACATATGGACTGTGAGGAGAATAATATATAGGTGTACGAGGAAACTCGGGTAAAGGAAAAAAAGAAAAATACAGTAATATTCCTAATTTTAGAAAAAATATTTAAATTTTGGAATAATAGTGATAAAATGAGTGTGTAAACTGATGAAAGTTTATAATGCGATGAAGAGAGGGATTGGTATGGAAGATATTATTAAACAAATTGTCCAAATTGATTCTGTAGCGCTCAACACTAAGAAATTAAATGAAGAGAATCTAAAACTTAAGAGGGAGCAGTATGAAAAAGAAATAAGTGATTATAGGGATGAAGTCCTTACAAGAGCTTACAAAAGAGCAGACGAGCTGTACGAGCAAATTGTTAGTACGGGTGCCCAACAACACAATTTGGAAGAAGAGAAGTGTAAGAAGATAGCATTAGTTGTTGAAAATCATTACTTACAGATTGAAGAAACTTTACTAAGAAATACTTTTAATGAACTTTTTGGAGTGGAGGGATAATATGAACCCTTTCGCATCCTATCGGGCAATTAACACAAAGCTAAGTGCGAAACGCCGTACCTTTCTTTCAGATAGGGAATGGGAGAGGGCAGCGGAGTTTAAAACAGTGCCCCAAATGATAGAGTTTTTAAAGAAAAGAGAAGGTTATAGTGAAGCTTTTTCAAAATATAAACTAGAAGAATTCCACCGTGGTGACTTAGAGATTTTATTACAACGTTATATGGTAAATCAGATTGAATCCATATTACATTATTATTCTGGGAGTTATAAAGAATTTTTTAAAACCTTTTTAATGGAGTATGAGATTAATGACTTACAGCTTATTTTACGTGTCATTGCTAGAAATGAAGAAAAAGAAGGTATTGAAAAGTCTTTTATACACTCAGACCACTATGCACAGTGTAATTATGGGAAGCTTGTAAATAGCAAAAATGTGGCACAATTTATAGAGGCCCTTAAAGGCACAAGTTATTATGATGCACTTAAGACAATGGTGCAGGAAGATGTACATAAAAGAGAATTTCATATGGAAATGAAACTCTATATTTTGCTTTATAAGACGCTTATGGATAAGGCTAGTGGGCTAGAAGACATGGATCAAGAAGTGGCTAAGAAGATGATAGGGACTAAAGCAGATCTCATTAATATTCAATGGATTTTTAGAGCAACCAAGTACTATGTTATCAGTCCAGAGGAAATGCTGATTTATAGTTTGCCTTATGGCAATCGCTTGACCTATCAAAAGCTAAAGACACTTGCCTATAGCAAGAATTTAGAAGAACTTAAGAAACAAGCAGAGAAGTATATTTCTTATCCTTTGTTTGAAAAGGCTACAGAGGAATTCTTAGATCGTAATATTGATAAATATCTTTACGATTATATTAAGCGTTTTCCAAAGGAAGGAGAAGATATCGCACAGACCATTGCATATATTTACGCATTAGAGGTAGAAGTCAAGGATTTAACATCATTAACAGAAGGCATAAGATATACTTTGCCAGAAATTGAGCTAAGTAAGTATTTAGTTCATACCTTATAATGAGCGGAGGAAGCTACACATGGCTATTGAGAAGATGAAACTCTTAAATCTAGTCGGTTCGCTAGAGGAAGAAAATGCAATACTACAAGAGCTTGTTCTTTGCGAAAATGTTCACCTTAATTTAGAACATAGTGATGCATATGATAATAGTTATATTATGCATGAATATGAAGCCATGATGCCTAGCGGCGCAGTCATAAAACGGGAGGAGAATTATTCTGAAATCCAAAGTAAGCTGAGTGAAACAGTAAGTCAAGTGGATAGAATGAGTAATGATTTAGGACTTCAAATAAGAGTCGCTAAAGCGGGCATTAAGGCTTATACAAAAGAGCAGGCCATCAGTGATTTAAAAATGCTTCAGGAGAAAATAGGACCTAGTCTTGAAGCGATAAATGAAAAGAAAGCAAAGCTCAAAGAGCTAAAAGCCCTTGATCAAACGCTGAGTTATATTACTGAGGACATTGATTTTAGTGAGCTTAATAAACTGAGTTATTTTAAATATGAGATAGGGACACTATCGAGAGATAATCGTGTACATATTCGAAAAAACTATGAAAATATCAGTGCTTTAATATTTGAGATTGGGGAGATTGAGGCTTCTAGTGAAGATATTTATATTATCTTCTATCTAGCTGAATTCAAAGATGAGACCCAGCGTATCCTCAAATCCCTTAACTGGAATAAACTAGATATTCAAATTGAAATGAAGGGCAATGTGGAAAAGACTAGAAGTGATATTGCAAGTAAGATTAGTGTATTTACCAAACAAATTGAACGTCTTGAAAAAGATGTCATGGAAAATAAAAATGAAGCCAGTAGCATTTTAGATAGGGTTTATACAAGGATGCAATTAGAAATCAAAGTATGTACTTTAAAAGAACAGATTTTTAGAGGCAATAATGTATTTGTACTAAGTGCATGGATTAGGGAAAGAGATTACGATGTTTTAGAAGAACGTATTGCAGCCATTACAGATAAATATGTTATGCTCCAAAAGAATCCAAAGGAATTAGGGGAGCAGGTAATTCCACCAACCGAGCTTAAAAACAATTGGTTCTTTAAACCTTTTGAAATGATTGTGAAGCTATATGGTTTACCTACTTATAACGAAATTGACCCAACCCCATTTTTAGCAATTACATTTTGTCTCATGTTTGGCATTATGTTTGGGGATATAGGACAAGGTGGTGTTTATTTCTTGGCAGGGGTATTGCTTGCAAGCAAAATGCCTGTGCCAGCAGGAATTTTAAAACGATTAGGTGGTACATCTATGATTTTTGGGCTTGTATATGGTAGTATCTTTGGGCTTGAAGATATTCCGGTCATTAAAGATATTGCCCTTGTACATGGGGGACCACTTAATACCACCAATATTATGCCGATCTTACTTGCCGGTGTAGCCTTTGGTGTGGCAGTACTGACTGTATCCTTTGGCATTGGCATTATTAACTGCCTTAGAAGAAGGGATATTGAAGGGGCTTTATTTGGTAAGAATGGTGTAGCAGGTTATTTGTTCTTTATGGGATTTATCTGCAGTGCTTTATGTATTGTAAAGGCTATTCCAGTTTCTGTAATTGTACCTATCGTAGTCATGATTTTAATGATGGCAATGATGGTACTTAAGGAGCCACTGGCACATTTAGTGGAAGGGGAGAAGCCACTGATTAAAGGAGAGAGAAGTGCTTACTTTGTAGAAAGCGGTTTTGAAGGATTTGAAACTTTATTATCTACACTTAGTAATTCTATTTCCTTCATCCGTGTAGGTGCGTTTGCATTAAACCATGCAGGCCTTTTCCTAGCCTTTTCAGTAATGGCAGGGCTTGTACCTTATATATGGGCTAAGCTTTTAATTATTATTTTAGGAAATGTTCTTATTTTAACACTTGAGGGCTTAGTTGTATTTATTCAAGGTTTAAGACTTCAGTATTATGAAATGTTTAGCAAATATTTCGGTGGAGATGGCATTGCTTATGCCCCACTTAAAATAGAAGAAAAGTAAAAATAAAAGAATACATTTAAGAATGAGAGAGGATGAAATAAAATGATGCAATTAACAGTTTTATTAGCTGCAGTAGTAGCAGTGGGAACAATTCTTTATGGTGTGAAGTTAACAAAGTCTCAAAAGAAGGCAGGTAACTTAAGAAATATGATGCTCACATCAGTTGGTTTATTTGGTGCAATGATTGTAGGGTTTGTGATTTGTGGCACAGGAAATCTTATGGCAGCAGAAGCTGCAGCTGAAACAGCTGGTGCAGCACTTTCATTTGGTGATGGTTTAAAATATGTGGCAGCTTCTCTTAGTACAGGGCTTGCAACTATCGGTACAGGTCGCGCTGTAGGTTCAGTTGGTGCTTCAGCTATCGGTGCCGTATCAGAGGATTCAACGATATTAGGTAAAACATTAATCTTCGTAGGTATGGCAGAAGGTATTGCAATCTACGGTATGATTATTTCTATTCTTATTCTTTTCATCTAGTACAAAGAAAGATGGGAGGAGGTAGCTATGAAGTCATTTTTATTAAGTGATAACCATGATACATGGGTAGGAATGAGACTTGCAGGCATTGATGGGGTTATTCTTCATGAGAGAGAACAAGTGTTAGAGGCTTTTAAGTCAGCTACCATGAATCCAGAAGTGGGGATTATTTTACTCACAGAAAAGATTGTAGACATGGTGCAAGATGAAGTCATGGACTACAAAATCAAAAATAAAAAGCCATTAATTATAGAAATTCCGGATAGACATGGGACAACAAGAGGGACTGATGTAATTACAAATTATATCAGAGAGTCTGTGGGCATCCGTATATAGAGCATATAGAGGTGAATGTATATGGTTACAATCGAACAAAAATTAACCTTATTTTCAAAGCTCTTAAGTCAAGAACTCAAAGAAGAAGTCAGCCAAAAAACAATGGAACTTGAAAAAGAGTATGAGGGGAAAATTGCTGAGAGTAAATACAAAATAGATAGAGAGGCAGCAGATATTATTGATAATGCTAGAAAAAGAGCTGAAGCTAAAAAGATTGAGCTCATTAGTAAAGGCAAGATGAGTAGTAAGAAAGAAACTATGCTGACTACAGAAAAAGTCGTCGTACGTTTTACAGAAGCATTAATTGAACGTGCTAGAGCTTTCGTAGATAAGCCAGTTTATGAAACTTATTTAAAACATACAGTGGCTCAGTTAGAGGAGCTTAAGGATTATGCCAATCCACTGGTGATTTATATGCAGGAGAAGGACATTGCAAGGCATAAAGATTTTATTGAAAAAGAACTTATTAAAATAGGGGTCCAAAAGGAACAATTAGAATTTGAAAAAGCTGAAAGGGATATAATTGGGGGACTTATTATAGCTGACCCTACTCTTAATATGAAGATTGATATGAGTATGCAAAATATCATCGAAGAATCTAAAGATCGTATTGTGGAAATTGTAACAGGTGCTTTAGGAGAGGTGGGTGAAGAGATTGAATAATTATGGAATCGTACAACTCATTAATGGACCTGTTGTAAAGGGTAGTGGGATGTCAAACTTTAAAGTTAATGAAATGGTGACAGTAGGGGACAGACAGCTTATTGGTGAAGTCGTTTCTTTAGATGGAGATATTGCGACAGTACAGGTTTACGAAGAAACAGAAGGCCTTAAAGCTGGAGAACAAATTATTTCCACAGGCGCACCGCTTTCATTAACATTAGGGCCTGGTATGCTTAGTAATATGTTTGATGGGATTCAAAGGCCACTTAAAAAGATTCAATCTCTCTCAGCTGACTTCATCCCAGAAGGCATCGGCCTTTTGAGCCTAGATGAAGAGAAGGAATGGGAGGTTGAAATGCTTGTTAAGGAAGGAGATTTCTTACCTGGCGGATTTGTTTATGGGCAAGTACAAGAAACGCAAAGTATCTTGCATAAGCTTTTAGTGCCACCTTATGTGAAAGGAACTATTGTAGAAGTGAGACCAAATGGCAAATACCGCATTAATGATACGGTAGCCGTTATTGAAACACCAAGTGGGGCAAGGGTGAATTTAACCCTTGTCCAAAAATGGCCAGTTAGAAAACCTCGTCCTATTGCAGAACGTATTCCGATTTATAAACCACTTGTCACAGGACAACGTGTCATTGATACTTTCTTCCCTATTGCAAAAGGGGGAACAGTAGGACTTCCAGGAGGATTTGGAACAGGTAAGACGGTGACACAGCATCAACTGGCTAAGTGGAGTGATGCAGATATTATTGTTTACATTGGATGTGGGGAACGTGGTAATGAGATGACCAACGTACTTGAGGAGTTCCCGGCCCTCATTGACCCACGTACTAATAGACCTTTGATGGAGCGAACAATCCTCATTGCCAATACCTCTAATATGCCAGTTGCCGCTCGTGAAGCCAGCATTTATACAGGGATTACTATGGCAGAATACTTTAGAGATATGGGTTATGATGTCGCCATTATGGCAGATTCTACCTCTAGATGGGCAGAAGCCTTACGTGAAATCTCTGGACGACTTGAAGAAATGCCAGCAGAAGAAGGGTATCCAGCTTATTTACCATCTAGGCTTGCACAGTTTTATGAAAGAGCAGGCTGTGTCCATACATTAGGCGGGGATGAAGCGTCTGTTACAATCATTGGGGCTGTTTCTCCAGCTGGTGGGGATTTCTCAGAACCTGTTACTGAAAATACTAAGCGTTTCGTAAGTGCCTTCTTAGCACTGGACAAAAAGCTTGCTTATGCAAGACACTATCCATCTATTAACTACCTCACAAGTTATAGTAGTTATGTTGCGCTTCTTGGTGATTGGTATAGAGAAAATGTGGCCCCAGATATGTTAGAGCTTCGTGGTAAGATGGTCAGACTCTTACAAGAAGAAGAGAAGCTAAATGAAATCGTCCAATTAGTTGGTGAAGATGTACTGCCTAATGATCAGTGTCTCGTTCTTGAGATTGCAAGAACTATTAAAAAAGGCTTCTTACAACAAAATGCCCTTCATCAAAACGATACATACGTATCTTTAGAGAAACAATATAAGATGTTACACGTTATAGATGATTTATATGAGAATGCTTTAAAATGCGTGAAAATGGGTATTCCTATTTCGACTATTCGTAAAGAACCAGTTTTTGAAGATGTCATTAAGATGAAATATGATGTGCCAAATGACAATATTGGGATGCTGGATGACTTACGTATAAAGATCGTAAATGCCTATAAAGCACTGATGGAAAAATATCAATAAAGGAAGGAAGCGTAAAATGAGAAAAGAATACTTAAAACTTGATAAAGTAGAAGGACCCCTCATTGTTCTTTCCAATATTGAGGGCGTAGCCTATGATGAAATTGTTAATATTAAATTAAATAACGGAGAAATGCGAAAAGGCAAAGTGATTAAAGTAGATGGCAAAAGCGTAGTTGTTCAAGTCTTTGAAGGCACCACAGGTATTTCTACGAATAATGCAGCCGTTAAATTTACTGGAGAGCCACTTAAATTGCCACTTTCAAAAGAAATATTAGGACGTTGTTTTAATGGGATTGGAGAGCCAGTGGATGGGGCTTATCAAATTATTTCAAAAAATAAATATAATGTTAATGGTAGACCGATTAATCCAGTAGCCCGTCGTTATCCTAGAAACTTCATTCAAACAGGCATTTCAGCCATTGATGCCCTGATGACACTAATTCGTGGACAAAAGCTACCTATTTTCTCTGGAAATGGTATTGCCCACAATGAATTAGCTGTACAAATCGTGAAACAAGCTAAAATCGAAGGAGCTAATGCAGATAACTTCGCTGTAGTATTTGGGGCAATGGGGGTGCGACATGATGATGCCGCTTATTTCACCAGAAGCTTTGAGGCAGCAGGAGTTCTAGATCACGTTGTCATGTATCTGAACTTAGCTGATGACCCTATTACAGAGAGAATTTCTACACCTCGTTGTGCCTTAACAGCAGCAGAATACTTAGCTTTTGAACAAAATATGCATGTTCTCGTAGTACTGACGGATATGACTAGTTATTCAGAAGCTTTACGTGAAATGTCTTCAACGAGAGGGGAAGTACCTTCTCGTAAAGGTTATCCAGGTTATCTCTATAGTGACTTATCGACGATTTATGAACGTGCAGGAATGCTAGAAGGCAAAGAAGGTTCTATTACATTGATTCCAATTTTAACTATGCCAAATGATGATATTACTCACCCAATTCCTGACCTTACAGGTTTCATTACAGAGGGGCAAATCGTTTTAAACCGTGAGCTCAATCAAAAGGGTATTTATCCACCAATTGATATCCTCCCATCTCTTTCTCGTCTGATGAAAGATGGTATCGGTGAAGGCTATACAAGAGCAGACCATGCAGACTTATCCAATCAAATCTTCTCCTCTTATTCCCATGTACAGGACGTAAGGTCACTCGCACAAATCATTGGGGAAGATGATTTAGGAGAAGTGGATAAGCTTTACTTAAAATTTGGTCGCGCCTTTGAAGAAAACTTCGTGGCACAAGGGGCTACGGAAAATAGAAGTATGGTTGAAACATTGGAGCTTGGCTGGAAGATCTTATCCATCTTACCAAAATCAGAATTAGACCGTTTAGACCCAGCACTCATTGCAAGGCACTATAAAGGAAAAAAGGACTGATGAATTATGGCTGTTCTTATTGCACCAACCAAATCAAACCTGATTAAAGCCAAGTCTTCCTTAGAACTTTCTAATAAAGGCTTCGAGCTTTTGGATAAGAAAAGAAATGTTTTAATCAAAGAGATGATGAATCTGGTAGAACGTGCTAAAACCATACAAGGCAGTATTTATACCACCATTCAAGAAGCTTATGATTATCTGCAACAAGTTAATGTGAGTATGGGCATTCAAAATGTAGAAAACCTCGCAAAGAGTATTCCAAAGGATGAAGAATTTGAGATTCTCTTAAAAAGTGTCATGGGCGTAGATATTCCAACTATCAAATATGATAAGAAGGAGATTACGCCAAGCTACGGTTTTCACAATAGTACATTGGTATTAGATGCTGCAGCTGAGAAGTTTCGAACAGTACGTTATATGATGTATGAGCTGGCGGAAATAGATAACTGTATCTTTAAACTAGCGAAAGAAATTCAAAAAACGCAAAAACGTACAAATGCTTTGCAGCACATTCAAATTCCTAAATATAAGGAACAAGTGAAATATATCCAAGAAGCGTTAGAAGAAAAAGAACGTGAAGATTTCTTTAGACTAAAACGTGTAAAGGGAAAAAACGGTTAAAGATAATAGTGGAAGCAGATATGTAAACAAAAAATAAACGAAGCATATTTGGAATATATGCAATCCATAAAAAAGTTATAAATTAAATTGTTTAATTTGTGCATATATACTGGTATCATTTTTACTTTGAGTTGCATAGAATGTAACATATATTGGAAACAAAAGTTTAAAAATACGCTTGCAAAAAAAGTAGAAAATGATATAATAAAAACAAGTTAAGAGAGCGGCAAGTTAATAAATACTTGCGCCGTAGGAGATAACCTGGGGTGTACGACAACCTGTTATTTTGAACCTACAAATTGTGCACGGGAGTCTGATTTCCCATGCGTGCTATGCTAGGCCGCAACATAATTCCCTTTGGGCAGCGGAAAGCAGAATACGCAAGAAGGACACCCACCTAGACGAGTCTAGGGCGTCAAAATTGCAGGACCGGCATTTTGGGAATCCATTTAAAAGCATCAACTTTTAGGAGTTGATGCTTTTTTCGTATATACATAAAAATACTAGGGGGGATACAGATGATTTATCGTGTGGCGCAATTTATAGCAGCTGTAACGGCTAAAATGACAGAAGATGATATTTCTTATGTTAAGGGGCTTTTAAATGAAAAAGAACAAGCATTATTTTTTCAGCTCAGGATATATGAGCAAGCACATTGTTTAAAGGTCGCAAGAAATATGGATGCACAAAGCAGCAATTTTAATATAAAAGAGAGATGGGAACTAAGTCGTATAGCTTTACTCCATGATATTGGTAAAATTAAATATCCTTTAAATCCTATAGAAAAAAGTATTATCGTTGTATTAAACAAGCTTACTAAGGGCAAAATCAAAAAGGTGACATGGCTTAAAATGGTAAAATGCTATTATACCCATGCACAGATTGGTGCAGAGTTATTAAAAGAAATTGGTACTTATGATGCAGCTTTTATAGAAGCCATTAGGTCCCATCATGATATGAATATTACAAGTGAGAAGATTAGCTTACTTCAAAGATGTGATAACGCCGCTTAATAGGGCTTGAAAAAATAGCTTGTTTGCCATTGCAAATCATTCGCAATAAGTATATAATGGAATGCAGATGCAAATGATTTGCAAAGGGAGGAAAAGCGGAAATGGATCTTTTAATAGACATTGTAATGGATGCAGTATTAGACAGTTTAAAAATCGTACCATTTTTATTCTTAGTTTATTTACTCATTAATTATTTAGAACAAAATAAAAACAATACGACGTATAGCAATTTAATTGGAAAGAAAGGCGTAGGGCCTATCATCGGAAGTTTGATCGGATGTTTACCACAGTGTGGTTTTTCGGTAGTAGGTGCCAATTTATATAGCAAACGTTTAATTAGTTTAGGGACATTAATGGCTATTTTCATTTCTACATCAGATGAAGCGATCCCTATTTTATTAGCTAATCCAAGTATGTTAAAAGAAGTAGGATTAGTGCTTGCAGTAAAAGTTGTATTAGCCATTATCATTGGCATCGTATTAGATTTCGTGATTGGGCGTAAAGGAGCAGAGGCAAAAACTGCGGATATGGAAAATGCAGTGAAACATGCACAGTGTACAGATAGCTGCTGTAGTGGGCATAAAGAAAGCATTTGGAAGAGTACACTCGTACATACTTTCAAAGTTTTTATGTATATATTAGTGATTAACCTCGTACTTAATGGTATAATTGAATGCATAGGCGAAGAGACATTAGGAAAAATCTTATTAACGAATAGTGTATGGCAGCCAGCACTTGCCGCATTAGTTGGACTTATTCCAAACTGTGCAGCTTCTATTATACTTACAGAAATGTACGTAGCAGGTACTTTAAGCTTTGGCGCATTAATTGCAGGTTTAAGTACAGGTGCAGGTATTGGTCTTGTAGTATTATTTAAAGCCAATAAGCATTTAAAAGAGAATTTAAAAATTGTTGGTCTTTTATATTTACTAGGAACAGTGGCAGGGATGCTCATACAACTCGTGATTTAAGTTGAATGAAAAGAGGGGGTTAAAATGGACGAAGATATTTTGGTGCATTTAGGGATCAAGGTAACAAAACAACGTAAAATTATCATGGCTATTTTAGAGGGGGCCACACAGCCACTTACAGCTGATGAGATTTACGAGAGAGTAGAAGATAAGGACACCATTAATTATTCAACTGTTTATAGAACCCTTAGTACCTTAAGTGAAAAAGGTGCTGTGAGCAAGGCAGGAGAGCCAGGTGGCAAAATGTACTTCCAGCTCAAACAGCATCATCATGAACATGAATTAGAATGCGTAGAATGCCATAAGCATATTACAATTGAACAATGTCCTTTAGAAGCATTTAGTCGCATACTTGGCAAGGAAACAGGATTTGTGATTACAGAACATCATCTACAAATCAAAGGAATTTGTCCAGACTGTGCTAAAAGACATAAATAATGAGAAGGTGCACCTAGTAGTGATACTAGCTGCACCTTTTTGGTGTAAGAGAAAAAACGTTTTAAGGAGAAAGAACATGCAACAAGTAGACTTATTAAAAGAAGCACCAAAGAAATTATTCTTTAGATATTTAGTGCCGTCTATTAGTGCCACTTTGGTGACTTCCATTTATGTACTTGCAGATACGATTATGATTGGGCAAGGCATAGGGGCAGATGGCATTGCAGCGCTGAATTATATATTACCCATATTTAACTTATTTTTTGGAACAGGTTTATTATTAGGTGTAGGTGGCGGCGTTTTAATGTCTGTGGCCAATGGAAGTGGCAATAAAGAGCTGGGAAATACTTATTTTACAAGCTCTGTCATATGGGGCGCTATTATAGGGCTCATTTATATGATATTAGGTAGTGTATTTTTAAAGCCAATTGGCTATATGCTAGGTAGTGATGCAAGTAATATTCACTTATTTACAAGTTATGGGCGTTACTTGATTGGTTTTGCACCAGTCTTTATATTCTCAAGTTTATTACAAGCCTTTGTAAGAAATGATCATGCCCCTAAACGTGCTATGGTAGCCGTTATTTCTGGTGGGGTAATGAATATTATTTTAGATTATATCTTTATTTTCATCTTTAAAATGGGAATGATGGGTGGTGCTATTGCCACAGTATTAGGTTCAGTGACCTCAGTTACTATTTTATTAACCCATTTTATATCTCAGCAAAATACAATGCGTTTCGTAAAGATAAAATCACCATTTAAAATACTAGTAAGTACATTGCATAGTGGTTTCCCGAGTTTTTTAATTGAAATGGCCAGTGGCATTGTGGTGCTGATCTTTAATCTACAATTACTCAAATATGTAGGGCAAAATGGCGTTGTAGTCTATAGCATTATTGCCAATACAGCTATTGTGGCCATGTCATTATTTAATGGGGTGTCTCAAGGGGCACAGCCAATTATGGCCACAAACTATGGGGCGAAGCAGATGGAGCGTGTCATAGAGGTACGTAGATTAGCAGTGATGACAGCTATGCTCATAGGTGGGATTATCTTTGCGTTAGGTGCTTTATTCCCACAAATAGCAGTGAATGCCTTTGTGAAGCCAACGCCTGAGATTACACAAATGGCAAGCAGCGCTATTCGCATTTACTTTACAGCATTTATTGTGATGAGTTTAAATATTGTATATAGTACCTATTTCCAATCTGTACTAAAGGCTAACTTATCTATGATTATTTGCCTCTTACGTGGGGTGATTATCAGTATTGTATTAGTTTTAGTCTTACCACAATTTTGGGGTGTTACAGGGATTTGGCTTGTAATGCCAATTACAGAGCTAGTGACAGCAATGATTGCTTTGGCACTTGTGAAATATACTAAGATTTAGTGAGAAGAAAAATAAATAATATCCATTAAGGGAGTGTTACCAAGTGATTGGAACACTCTCTTTTGATGTATTTAAGAGGAAACTTAAGCTTTACGATAGGGTCTATGATAAATAGAAAAGAATTTAAATTTAGATTGTGCAATCCAATTCATATTGAGCATGAATTTAAATAAGTTAAAGGAATAATTTTGTGTGACAAGAATTTGCTTATTTGGGGTGGTAAGAGCAGTTTGATGCTTCATGGCATCTGTTAAGGCATCTAAGCCTTCATAAATAGGGCGTTGCATTTTTGCTTCTCGTGGCACATTGAGGGTTCCACCCAACATGGCACCGCTGCCAACGCCTAAGCCACCACACCAAGTAAAGCCTACCCGTTTTGCAAAATGCTTAAGAATATCTAGGGCAATGGTATTTTGATAGCCCCCTAAGAAACCACAGTTTACAAAGCCATAGATTTTAAGTGGATGGGTGACTTCATGAGGATGGGCTTTTATATAACCCTCAAATTGTTCAAGATAATCTAAGACGCATGAAGGAAAGTTATCAACATAAAGTGGTGCGACAAAAACTAAGACATCAGCTTTTAAGGCCTCCTTATAGTGAGACTGAAAGCCATAGGTGCGGTAAAGCCCTAAAACGTGGACATCGCTGATTGCATCATAGGTTGTTTCAAGCTGCCCCGTGAAATATTGAATCATTTTATAAGAGCAACTTTGGGTATTAGGACGTGGACTACCATTAATAAAAATAAGTGAACGTGACATAGAAAAGCTCCTTTCAATTAACAAATTTGTTCTTTAATAGAATGCATAATAGATTCGACTTCATTAGGACTGGTGCAAAAGAAAACAGCTGGGTCTTCAATACCAAAGTTAGTGGCATTGGCTTTAGTGAGTTTAAGGAAAGTTTCTTTTTCTTCAGGAAGGAGATTCTCATTGTAGGCTAAGATAATTTGTTTGGCGAGATGTTTATAACGCATTTCATGGTGCATTTCATTTTTGTATTTTCTAAAGAAAGGTAAGATATTTGGAATGACGCGATCTAGGATGCGTTTCGTAGTGGCACTATAACAGCCGTAGTGAATATTAGAGACTAAGATGACATAATCACTTTGGACAAAGCATGGATTGGTTTGTGAAATGAGGTCATTTTGAATGATACATTTGCCAGGGGTTTTGGTCCAACAGCCAAAGCAGCCGATGCAAGGTTTAATGGCCTCTTTATTAAGTCCCATTAAAGTAAAATCAGGAGAAGTAAAATGACTAGCAAGTGCCTTATTAATAGCAGAAGATAAGGGTGAATCATTTTGCATTTCATAAAAAATAGTAGTATGCATGATAAAAACTCCTTTCAATGTTTACAGTGTCAACTTGGTTTTTATTATAAAGTCCAATGTTTACACTGTCAACATTTTGTGTTAAAATTTTTATAACAAAATTAAAGGAGAAAGCTATGGAGAAAGAAAGTTATCATCACGGCGCTTTACGAGAAGCATTGATTGAAAAGGGCATTGAGCTCATAAGAGAAGAAGGTGTTGAGAAATTTTCACTCAGAAAAGTGGCAAACCTATGTGGGGTCAGTCATACAGCACCTTATAAACATTTTAAGAATAAAGAGGAGCTAATAGATGACATTACAACTTATGTATTAGAGGACTTTGGCGAAGAAATTAGAGTAGTGGCACAGCAAAATCCAGGAGAAAACTGCTTATTAGAAATAGGAAAACATTATGTCACTTATATGCTAGAGCATAAAGATTATTTCTACTTTATGTTCCAAAGTACAATTAAACCAAAGGTTGCAATAAAAGGTGATGAAGTGATTTATGATAAGATTAATCCTTATGGCGTATTTGATGAAGTGGCTTCCAAGTTTCTAGCAGAGCAGTATCCAGATAAAGCGCAGCGTAATTTGTTAGTAGTTAGTTTATGGAGCATGGTACATGGCATTGCCCACTTACTCATTAGTGGCATTTTAGAAACAGATGAGGCTTATGAGATATTAACAGAGAAAATACTTACGGTAATATGTCTCCCAGAGAAGGCATAGGCAGACAAAAGACAGTACTATGAAGTGGTTTAGCATTTCATCGTACTGTTTTTATATGTTTAGATTTTCTAATATAAGCTTAGGCTTAGAGGCAGTAATACATTGTGTTTCAAGGGATAATAAAGTTGTATGAAAATATGGAAAATATTTACAAAAAGTAT
>USPX01000022.1 GCA_900556665.1 uncultured Eubacteriales bacterium | reverse complement strand
TTTAATAATTCTACTTCATGACCTTGCTTTTCTAAGAATCCTTTCATGACATCACTGTACAATGGCATATTCGGTAATAAATATTTTTTCTCTGTTTCCATATTAATTTGAAGTGGACTTGCTTCTTCTTCTATCTTTTCATATTGATTAATTGAATGAACGAAAGCTTCTAATCTTGTTAAAATACCAATCTTAGAAGAATGCTCATCTATTTCAATATGTAAGTATGGTTTATCCTGCATTTCTTCTTTAAAATAGTGCATTAATACTGTATCTGGTCCACAACCATGATTTGTAATATAGATTGGGAACATATTATCATGCTTCTTAATCTCTTCAAGTCCTGTTAAGATATGTTGCCCAAATGGCCAACACATTTTGCTGTATTCATCTTTCATTTTTATACAACTTGCTTCTAAATGTCCTAAATGAAGTACATTATATCCCATTTCTATTAGCTTATCTTCAATCCCCATATTTAATGTAGGATCAGTGATATTGTAAACACGGCTAATTAATACAAATACCTTTTGATTTGGATTTACATTTTTAATAATCTTGTTACCTAGCTCTTCCATTTTCTTTTCATAGGACATAAATTTCTTCATTCCAGCCATTACAGCCATAGTTGTTTCTACTTTGTTTTTCCCAAGTTGCTCGCCTATACCTAAAAGCGTTTCGATCATATACTTCTTACCAAAGTTAAATGATAACGCTGGAGATATAAGTTCTACACCTTCTTTTTCAAAGTCAAATACACTTTCCATTACCTTTGGAGAAGTTTGCATATAAACACATGCATAATCCTCTCTAGCAGTAGAACCTTCGTGTTTCATAGTATAAAGCTGTGGTAGGAAAATATAGTCTACCTTTTGCTTCAATAACCATGCACAATGTCCTGTTATTAATTTCACTGGGAAACATGTTTCTTCAAAGGCATATTCCTGACTTAAAGCTACAATTTCTTCATTACTAGCCTGTGAAAGTACCACGTTGTAACCTAACTTAGTGAAAATCTCATTGAACATAGGGAACATTTTATTAATGAATAATACTCTTGGAATCCCTACTGTTTTCTTAGCTTTATTAATTTCACCCGTATAGTTTTCTAAATAAAACTTTTCACCTTGCTCTTTTAAGTCATTATTTAAGGCTGCTTGTTCATTACGTTCTTGTAAATGTTCTTTTGTAAGAACTGCCATTCCTAAAGCACCTGTTACACTAAAGAATGGTGGTACCATTACTTCTTTACCTAATAATGCTCTAAAGGCATTTAATGCGCCTTGATTATGCGCAATTCCACCTTGTAATAAAATCTTATTTCCAATCTTACGATTTCCTACAACACGATTTAAGTAATTCTTTACGATTGAATAAGCAAGTCCAGCACAAATATCATTTGTATTTTCACCCTCTGCAATGGCCTTTCCAATATTACCTTCAATAAATACTGTACAGCGGTCACCTAAGTTAACGGGATTTTCCCCCTTAAGTGCATATTCTCCAAATTCAGTAACTTGAATACCAAGCTTTTTAACTTGTTCTTCAATGAAAGCACCTGTACCTGCCGCACAGATTTTATTCATTTCAAAGTTATTAACGATTCCCTTGTGTATGTAAATGTATTTTGAATCTTGACCACCGATTTCAAAAATTGTATCTACACCTTGTTCAACAACTGTCGCACCTTTTGCTTGTGCTGTAATTTCATTCACCACAAAATCCGCACCTATAAGTTTGCCAATCATTACGCGTCCAGAACCAGTCGTTCCGATTCCTTTAAACTTAAAGTCCTCACCAAGCCTCTGACGTAATGTTTCCATCCCTTGTAATACAACTTCTTTAGGTCTTCCATCTGTTTTGGTATAGATATAATCAATCACTTCATTATCTTTATCTACCACAACTAAATTCACACTCGTTGAACCAATATCTATTCCTAAATATCCTTCTCTCGCCTTCGATTTACAAAGATGCTTATCAAGCGCATCCCCTTCACCAAAAGCTTTAAGTGGTTCAAAAATAGTTTTTTTTCCTGCTGTACTCTTCACAACTTGAATTACTTCTAACTCTGATTTCGGAGCATAGTACTTCTGACACTCTGCTACCTTGCATGCACCATAACATCCTATGAAATCATGATCTTCATCTAAAATAATATCCTCATCATCAAGCTTAAGCACATCCTTAAGGGCACGTAAAACCCCCTCATTATGCATCACACCACCAGCAAATAAGACCGGTTTTTGGATTTCATGTTTCTGAATAACATTAGATTTATAATTTCTTACTAAGGCATAACATAAACCTAGCAAAATATCATTAATCTCCACACCATCTTGCATATGATGGATCATATCCGTCTTCGAGAACACACTACATCTACCAGCAATTCTTGGAATACTCGTCGCCTTACTTACATGTTCAGATAAATCTTCTATATTAATACCCAATCTAGTCGCCTGCTCCTCCAAGAAAGCTCCTGTCCCAGAAGCACAGCTACTATTCGTATAAAATCTCAATTCACTTGGAGACTTCTCACTAATCTGATTCACAAACTGTGTATCCTGAGCCCCAACTTCAATAATCGATTTCACATCTTTATTCTTATACTTAGCCCCTTCAACTAAGGCCACAATATTATTCACTCCATACCTCTTATGAAGTGCTAACCTAGAAGCCAAGTTCCCAACAATCCCTATAACGAATCGCTTATCCCCTAAAGCCTCTAGCTCCTTAATTAATTTATTATAATATATTTCAACCTTTCCCTTATGGAAAAAGTACTCCTTTTTAATAAGATTATTGTCATTATCTAATATCACATACTTAAATGTTGAATAACCAATGTCAATTCCTACTTTGTATTTAGTATCACTATACATAGTATCGCCTCTTTAATAATGATTATCATTACAAGTATGTTACTATAAACTATAACACATTTCCGTATCATTTGTAACGCTTTATTGATAAATTTTCTCATTTACTCAAATAATCCAATTCCAACTTCCATATTGCACAGCAAAACAAACTAATTTCTTAGCTATTCCCCTCAGCTCATCGCGCGGCAAGGCGAGCGCATCTCCCGCAAGCTCTGCCTTAAAGTTAACTTCCTCCGTTCAGTTATCTTTCCTCCCCCTTCGCCCATCAAGCCACTCACGCAGTCTTTATCTTTTGCGTCGCAGTAGGGAAATTGGGGAGTATGTTTCGGAGGAGCGACTTACGGAGTATTTCGTCTTAAATCTTAGCGAATTTTTTTAATGGCTTTTAGCATGCTGTTTGAACAGCGCGATGAACCGAGCGCTGCGTTAGCGAAGTGAGTTCATGCGTTCATTAAAAAAATGAGCTTAGATTTATAGAAATACGCTGTCAGAGCACTGCAGTAATGTTTCCACCTTCCCCTCTTCGCTCAGCAAGCCACTCACGAAGTCTTTATCTTTTTCGTTGCAGTAGGGAAATTGGGATGGGGATATTCCGGAGGTGCGACTTGCGGAGTATTTCGTACATAAATCTTAGCGAATTTTTCAAATGGCCCTTAACATAAAGTTCTTACTAAACAGTCGCGCGGCAACGCGAGCGCAATTCCCTCAAGTCCTACCTCAAAGTTAACCTTCTCCCCCCAGTAATCTTCCCTCCCCCCTTCGCCCAGTAAGCCACTTACAAAGTCTTTTTCTTTTGCGTCGCAGTAGGGAAATTGGGGAGTGTGTTTCGGAGGGGTGACTTGCGGAGTATTTCGTATATAAATCTTAGCGAATTTTTTTAATAGCTTTTAGCATGCTCCCTCACTAACAGCCTGCGCGGCAACGCGAGCGCATTTCCCCTAAGTTCATCCTTTAAGTTAACCTTATTCCTTCAGTATTCTTCCCTCCCTCCTTCGCCCAAGTAAGCTATCACGAAGTCTTTATGTTTTTGCGTGGTAGTAGGGAAATTGGGGAGTATGTTTCGGAGGGACTACTTGCGGAGTATTTCGTACATAAATCTTAGCGAATTTTTCAAATGGCCTTTAGCATGCTGTTTGAGCGAAGCGAGTTCATGCGTTCATTTGAAAAATGAGCTTAGATTTATAGAAATACGTAGTCGTAGCCCCGTAGAAACACACTCCCCAATTTCCCGCACCTCCCAGCAAAAAAAAGACGCCGGGAGTAGCGGCGCCTTTTTTTGGAGTATCTATGTGATTATACGTAGAAGAGTAGGTCTACGTATGTTGGAAATGGCCATTCAGTTGCAGATACCATTGTTTCTAATTCATCTGCTACCATACGAAGTGTTTGCATGCTTTCAAATACATATTCTCTATAGAATTTAGCATGATCAAATACTTCTTCATGATTTCTAGCATCAAGTAATACTTGATCTAATTCATCAATCTTACTCATTAATGATTCTGTAAGATTTGATAATTTAGTTGCATATGATTGTTCTTTTTCTACACTTATATTTAAGCCAAGTTCTTGTTTTGCTTTTAATGTTTCAAATACTTCTTTGTTGTATTTTAATACAGCTGGTAAAATCTCTTTTTTAGCCATATCTAACATTGTTAATGCTTCGATATTGATAACTTTAGCATAACCTTCTAATAAAATATCTGTACGAGATTCTACTTCTGTTCTTGAGAAGATACCGTGTTTTTCAAATAAAGCAATACTCTTTTCTGATGCAAATTGTGGAATTGCATCAACAGATGTTTTAAGATTTGGAAGGCCACGTCTTGCAGCTTCTTCAACCCATTCATCACTATAGTTGTTGCCATTAAAGATAATACGTTTGTGTTCTGCCATTGTTTCTTTTACGATAGCAAGAACTTCTGCTGTAATATCTGTTGCCTGATCTAATCTATCTGCAAATTGTTCAAGTTCTTCTGCAACAATTGTATTAAGTACAATGTTTGGTCCAGCAATAGATGCTGTAGAACCTAATGAACGGAATTCAAATTTATTTCCTGTGAAAGCAAATGGAGATGTTCTATTACGGTCAGTTGTATCTTTTGCAAATTTAGGAAGTGCAAGTACACCTGTTTCCATATAAGTTTTAGTTACTTCATGTGCTTCTTCACCTTTTTCAATACTTTCAAGAATGTCTGTAAGTTCATCACCTAAGAACATAGAAATAATTGCTGGTGGTGCTTCATTTGCACCAAGTCTGTGATCATTTCCTGCACTTGCAACAGATACTCTTAAAAGATCTGCATATTCATCTACAGCTTTAATAACTGCTGATAAGAATAATAAGAACTGTGTATTATCTTTAGGTGATTTACCTGGTTCAAGAAGATTTTCACCATCACTTGTAGACATTGACCAGTTATTGTGTTTACCTGAACCATTAACACCTGCAAATGGTTTTTCATGAAGTAAACATACGAGGCCATGTTTCTCAGCTACTTTTTTCATAATTTCCATTGTAAGTTGATTATGGTCAGTAGCAAGATTAGTTGTTCCAAAAATTGGAGCAAGTTCATGTTGAGCTGGTGCTACTTCATTGTGTTTTGTTTTAGCTAAGATACCAAGTTTCCAAAGTTCTTCATCTAAATCTTTCATATATTCAGCTACTCTTGTTCTAATGTTACCAAAGTAGTGATCTTCAAGTTCTTGGCCTTTAGCTGGTTTAGCACCAAAAAGTGTTCTACCTGTTAAGATAAGGTCTTTACGTTTTGCATACATTTCTTTATCTACTAAGAAATATTCTTGTTCTGGTCCAACCGTTGTTGTTACTCTTGTAACTGATTTACCAAATTTATTAAGAATTCTAATTGCTTGCTTATTAAGTGCTTCCATTGAACGAAGAAGTGGTGTTTTCTTATCAAGCACTTCTCCACCATATGAACCAAATGCTGTTGGGATATATAATGTACCATCTTTTACAAATGCATAAGATGTTGGGTCCCATGTTGTATAACCACGTGCTTCGAATGTTGCACGAAGACCACCAGATGGGAATGAAGATGCATCTGGCTCCCCTTTAATAAGTTCTTTACCTGAGAACTCTAAGATTACTTTACCATCACCTGTTGGTGAGATAAATGCATCATGTTTTTCAGCAGTAATCCCTGTCATTGGTTGGAACCAGTGTGTATAATGTGTTGCACCTTTTTCAAGTGCCCAGTCTTTCATCGCACTTGCTACAACATCTGCAATTGATGCATCTATTTCTTTACCTTCAGCCATTGTCTTTCTAAGTGCCTTATATACATTTTTAGGTAACCTTTCTTGCATTACTGCTTCATTAAATACATTGCATCCAAAAATTTCATTTACTTTTGTCATCACTAAATCCTCCTCAAAAAATATATATATTTACTATTACATACAAACACTTTAATCTTTAAGGTTCTAATCGGTGTACATCCCTTGGGAACATACTTGCTTGCCTAACATTCTGTAAATCCAAAAGTTTCATGGTGAGTCTTTCCAAACCTATTCCTAAACCGCCATGTGGTGGCATGCCATATTTATGAATATTAAGATAATGTTTGAAGTCTTCTGGGTCCATTCCCATTTCCTTCATTTTATTAACCTGTTCTTCATAATCATGTATACGCTGACCACCTGTGGTGATTTCTAAGCCTTTGAAAAGTAAATCAAAGCTTAAAGCAAATCTAGGATCTTCTTTATCATTCATTGCATAAAATGGTCGTTTAGAAGCTGGGAAATGTGTAATAAATAAGAAGTCACTATGCCAATGTTCTTTAGCATATTCACAAAGTAATACTTCATCCTCCGGCTCTAAATCGTATTTATTTTTACCACCCCTACCCTTAATGAACTCTAATGCTTCAGAAAAAGTAATAGTTGGGATTGTATCAATTGTTGGTAGTGTGGCACCTAATATTTCAAGGTACTCACTACAATTTTTATCTAAATAGGAAACTAAATATTTAAGCATTGCTGTTTCCATTTCCATAACATCATTCATACTATCAATGAACCCCATCTCAAAATCTAGTCCAATGTACTCATTGAGATGTCTTGAAGTATTATGCTTTTCAGCGCGATACACTGGTGCAATTTCAAATACTCTATCAAAGAATGCCACGCAAGTTTGTTTATAAAATTGAGGACTTTGTGCTAAATAAGCATCTTGATTAAAATAATCTAATTTAAATATATTTGCGCCACCTTCTGCTCCTGCTGCTACAATTTTAGGCGTATGAACTTGTGTAAATCCTTGGCTCTCCATAAATTCACGAAATCCAGAAACAACACCTTCTTGTACTTTAAAGATTGCTCTTTCATAAGGATTTCTTAAAGCAACTGAACGATTATCTAAGTTTGCCTCAAGTCCACATCCTATTTTTTTATGTGATACATTTAATGGATAATCAGCTGCTGGCTTACTTAAAACTTGTATTTCTAATAAACCTAATTCAAAACCTAATCCTGCTCTTTCATCTGGTCTGATTTCACCAGTTGCTCTAACATAACAGCCTTCTTTTATATCATCAAGTGAATCTTTACATTTTTCTTCTTCATAAACTGACTGTATAACATACTGACCAGTTCTAAGAAGTACAAAGGCAAATCCACTCATTTTTCGGACTTTATGGATACAGGCTTCAACGGTTAATTTTTCGCCTGGTTGGCTTTTTAAACTTTTAAAATCTATTTGCTGTTTAATACCTTTGCCACTAATCGTTTCCATCTTCTCTCTCCTTTCTAAATACTTTAGTTTTAGCTTTAAAATTCTTATTTCAAAACTACTTAAGCTTATTTAATGCTGCTTCAAGTGTTTCTTTAATTTTCTTAGGATTTGCTCTACCTGCTAAACGTTTTGTACATTGTCCCATTAAGAATCCAAATAACTTCTCTTTACCTGCAAGGTAACCTTCTACCTCACTGGTAAATTCTTTTACAACGCTATCTACTACTTCTACAATTTCATCAGCGTTGTTATTCATTAAGAAGCCTTGTTCTTTTGCTATTTCTTCAGGATCTTTTGCACCATCTACCATGAATTTTAAGATTGTCTTACCATTATTACGGTTGACCACATCTTCTTCTATCATTTTCACAAGTTTTGCAAATGCCTCTGGAGAGAATGGAATTTGATGACTATCTAATTCACCTTCATTAATGTATCTTAATAATTCTGCTATAACGAAGTTGGCCACCTGTTTATAGTTATTGTAATATTTAACTGCTTCATCATAGAAATCAGATATACTTTTGTCTGCTACAAGTATTTTTGCATCTGCTTTGCTAAGTGCATATTTTCCTGTGTAAATGTCTAATCTTTCATCAATTAATACTGGCATTGTAGCCTTGATTTCTGCGATATCTTCGTCTGAGATAACAACCGGAATAACATCTGGTTCTTTAAAGTATCTGTAATCATGTGCATTTTCTTTAGAACGCATAGATTGTGTAATACCTCTGTTATCATTGAACTTTCTCGTTTCTTGAATGACTACATCTCCTGCATCTAGGATTTTTGTCTGTCTTTCAATTTCATAATCAATAGCTCTTACAATTGCCTTAAGTGAGTTTAAGTTTTTAATTTCTACCTTCGTACCAAGCTTAGTTGCATCTGGACGTTTAATCGAAACGTTAACATCAGCTCTTAATGAACCTTCTTCCATTCGGCATAAACTTACACCTGCGTATTGAAGTAAGCCTGCTATTTTTTCTAAATAAGCTCTAGCTTCTTCTGCGGAAGACATATCTGGCTGCGATACAATTTCAAGAAGTGGTACACCACAACGGTTATAATCCGCTAAACTTGTATTTTCAATGTTATCATGGATTAACTTACCGGCATCCTCTTCAATATGCGCATGATGTATACGAACGTATTTCTCACCATCTTCAGTTTCTATTTTGATTTTTCCTGCTTTTACTACTGGCAAATCAAATTGTGAGATTTGATAAGCTTTAGGTAAGTCAGGATAAAAATAATTCTTTCTATCAATCTTTGTATATTGTCCCACACTGCAATTAAGTGCAAGGGCTGCTTTTACACCATATTTCACTACTTGCTTATTTAAAACAGGTAATGTTCCTGGAAGCCCTGTGCATACAGGACAACAACGTGTATTTTGTTCACCCCCAAAGTCTACCTCACAAGAACAGAAAATCTTCGTTTTAGTAAGGAGTTGGGCATGGACTTCAAGTCCGATTACTGGAATATAACGACTCATCTTCGCCACCTACTCTTTCTATAAACTTGGATTTATACTCATAAAGTTTTTCTCAAATGCATTGGCTACTCCAAGAACCTTAGCATCATCAAAAGCTTTACCTACTATAGACATACCAATCGGCATATTGTCTTTATCATAACCGCATGTTGTATTTACGGCGGGTAATCCAGCAATATTTACTGTAACTGTACAAATATCAGCTAAATACATTTTCACTGGATCATTATAGCTATCTCCGATTTTATAAGCTGTTGTAGGTGCTGTTGGTGTAATCATTACATCACAGCTTTCAAAGATTTTAGCATATTCTGCTTTAATCTTTTCTCTAAGGTAAAGTGCCTTTTTATAATAAGCATCATAGTATCCACTTGAAAGTGCATATGTTCCAAGAAGAATTCTTCTCTTTACCTCATCTCCAAAGCCTTCTTTACGTGTACGCATAATACGTTCTTCATAAGTTTTAGCTTTAGGCGTACAGTATCCAAATTTGATACCATCATATCTTGAAAGGTTTGAACTTGCTTCTGCAGATGAAAGAAGATAATATGTTGGGATTGCATATTTTAAGCTAGGCATTGATACCTCCACTATTTGTGCACCCATTTCTTCATACTTCTTAACTGCTGCAAGAACAGCCTGCTTGATTTCTTCATCAATACCTTCACCAAAGAATTCTTTTGGTAAGGCTATTTTTAGTCCCTTTATTTCACACTCTAATTCACTTGTAAAATCAATTTGTCTTCTAGAAGATGTGCCATCATGAATATCTCTTCCTGAGATCACATTTAAAACCTCTGCACATTCTCTACTATTTTTAGCAAGTGGACCGATTTGATCTAAAGAACTGCCGAAAGCTACTAAGCCATATCTTGAAACAGCTCCATAGCTTGGTTTCATACCAGTTACTCCACAAAATGCAGCTGGTTGTCTAATTGAACCACCTGTATCTGACCCTAATGTTACAACTGCAAGTTTCGCAGCCATTGCTGCTGCACTTCCTCCAGAAGATCCTCCTGGAACTCTTGTAATATCGTAAGGGTTTTTAGTTTTTTTGTAATAAGAGGTCTGGGTTGAACCACCCATTGCGAACTCATCCATATTAAGTTTTCCTAAGATCACAGCATCTTGGCCTTTAATCTTTTCAATGGCTGTTGCATTATAAGGTGGGATAAAATTATAAAGCATTTTAGATGCACAGGTTGTTAAAATATCTTTTGTACAAATATTATCTTTAACCCCTATAGGAATACCTGTTAACATCTTTGTATTTCCTGAAGCAATAACTTCATCAGCTTTTTTTGCTGCTATCATTGCTTCTTCATCACAAACTGTAATGTAACTTTCAACTTTACTGTCTAACTCTCTAATTCTATCTAGGTAATATTGTGTTAATTCTACTGATGAAATTTCTTTGTTATCTAACATCTGTCTGAGCTCTAAGATGCCCATATCACATAGTGCCATACTCTTCCTCCTCACACTAATTACTCCATAATCTTTGGTACTACGAAAAATCCATCTTTTTTATGAGAAGCATTAGCAAGGACTAATTCTCTATCAAAAGACTCTACCACTTCGTCTTCCCTTAAGTTACTAAGTGGAATTCCTTCACCATTAAGATTAAGATCATCTTCAATAGTAACTTCATTCATGGCATCCATTAGTTCTACTATGGCACTCATTTCAGATACTAGTTTTTCTTTCTCGGCATCCTCAATTTCAATTTTTGAAAGGTTTGCCAAATAGCTAATTAAATCTGTATCTAACAACGTCTATCACCTACCTACTCTCTATTACTCCTATTTTTTACTAACTAAATACTCCATCAATTGTTTTCAAAAGTTATCTGTGTTATGTTCTTGCACTATCTCTACCCAGATAGTGCATACCTAAAATAATTTGAGTAACAAAAAAGACGCTAACTACCTGTATATCTAGCTAGATATACAGAATATAGTTAGCGTCTTTGCTACACCTCATTATTTTGTTATGCCTATTATATATCGCATGTGCTATAATTTCAACATTTTTATTAATTTTTTTATATTTTTATTTAATTTTATTACTCATTGCCCGTCTATATAAGCATATTGGTATTATATGTACGATATTTTATTTTATTCTTTAAAAAGCTTGAATAAATTACTATGAAAGTAGAGGGTATCCCCTACTCTCATAGTAATTTTGAACTCTTATCTTAAATTGGTGTATCCCATTAAGTATTCATCTACAGCTTTAGCCACTTCTCTACCTTCACGTATAGCCCAAACAACTAAAGATTGACCTCTATGCATATCTCCTGCTGTAAATACTTTTTCTACACTTGTTTGGTAACTTCCAGGTTCTGTAGCTACATTTGTTCTAGCATTTACATCAACACCGAAACTTTCTGTTACATAGCTTTGAGCACCAAGGAATCCTGCTGCAATTAAAACAATATCTGCATCGATGATTTTTTCTGTGCCTTCTACTTCTTGCATTTGGCGTCTACCTGTTTCAGGATCTGTTACAAACTTCACTTTAACAACTTTAACGGCTTTTAATTCGCCAGCTTCATTTTTAATAAACTCTTTAACAGTTGTTTCATAAATTCTTGGATCATTTCCAAATACTGCGATAGCTTCTTCTTGACCATAGTCTGTTTTACAAACCATTGGCCATTGTGGCCATGGATTGCTTTCAGCTCTTTGGTCTGGTAATTTAGGCATCATTTCAATTTGTACAACTGATTTACAACCATGTCTAATAGATGTTCCTACGCAGTCATTTCCAGTGTCTCCACCACCAATAACTACTACATTCTTATCTTTGGTATTAATGAAATCACCATCTTTAAGTTCTGATCTTAAGAGACTCTTAGTTGTTGATTTTAAGAAATCTACTGCAAAGTAAATGCCTTTCGCATCTCTTCCTGGTACATTGATATCTCTAGGATTTGAAGCACCACAAGCTAAAATAACTGCATCAAAGTCTTTTAAGAGCTTGCTTGCTTTTTGCCTCTTACCGATATCTGTGTTTGTGATAAATTTGATGCCTTCTTGTGACATGATATCAATACGTCTTTCAATAATGCTTTTTTCAATCTTCATGTTTGGAATACCATACATGAGAAGTCCACCTAATCGATCTTCACGTTCAAATACTGTTACTAAGTGTCCTCTTTTATTAAGCTGCGCCGCAGCTGCAAGTCCTGATGGACCTGAACCGACGATAGCAACATGTTTTCCTGTTCTTACAGATGGTCTATGAGGTTTGATGAGGCCTACTTCAAATGCGTTTTCAATGATGGCATTTTCATTTTCTCTAACAGAAACTGCATCTCCATTTAATCCGCATGTACAAGCTTTTTCACAAAGTGCTGGGCACACTCTAGATGTAAACTCTGGGAAATTATTTGTAAGTAGAAGTCTTCTTGCTGCTTCTTCCCATTGTCCATTAAATACCAAATCATTCCATTCTGGTATAAGGTTATTAAGTGGACACCCTATTACCATTCCTTTAATTGGCTGACCTGACTGGCAAAATGGTACACCACATGCCATACATCTTGCACCTTGTTCTTGTTGTTTCTTTCTTGATAATGGTGTGTGAAACTCATTAAAATTATTTATTCTATCAATAGGCGCTTCGCATGTGCTGGTCGCTCTGTTATATTCCATAAATCCCGTTGGTTTTCCCATTTTGGCTCCCCCTATTTCTTAGTATTAGCAAAGAATGCTTCAATTTGTGCTTGTTCAAGACCCATGCCCTTTTCTTCCATTTCTAAAATGGTTTGTCTCATGCGTGCATAGTCATGTGGTAAGATTTTCTTAAATTTAGGTAAGTAATCTGCAAAGTGTTCTAAAACTTCCTTACCTTTTTCAGAATTAGTTGCTGTAACATGTTCCTGAATCATTTGTTTAAGCTCAAGAATATCGTATTTTTCTGTTACTTCATTAAGTGAAACTAATTCTTTATTAAGTTTCTTATATAAATCTCTATCTTCATCAAGCACGTAAGCGATTCCACCACTCATACCAGCAGCAAAGTTTTTACCTGTTTTTCCAAGTACCACAACTCTACCACCTGTCATATATTCACATCCATGGTCGCCTACACCTTCAACAACTGCATAAGCTCCTGAGTTTCTGACACAGAAACGTTCTCCTGCTATACCATTGATAAAGGCCTTACCACTTGTTGCCCCATACATTGCAACGTTACCAATGATGATATTTTCATCTTGTTTAAATTTAGCATTTTTAGGTGGGTAAACGATTAATTTACCACCTGATAAACCTTTTCCGAAATAGTCATTACTATCTCCTACAAGTTCTAATGTTAAACCTTTTGGAATGAAAGCTCCAAAACTTTGTCCTCCACTACCATTACATTTAACTACATAAGTATCTTCTTCTAATGAAGTACCAAATGCTTTAGTAATTTCTGAGCCAAAGATTGTACCAACTGTACGATCAACATTTTTAACATCAATTTCAATTTTTTTAGGTTGTTTATGACGAAGTGCACTTTGCATTCTTGTCATAATGACTCTTTCATCAATTGTATTTTCTAATTCAAAGTTGTAAATATCTTTTGGATTAAATGTTCTTGGTACATCTTCATTTACAAATGGATTATTTACGATACAACTAAGATCCATCTTAGATGCTTTCATATTATGTTCAAATGCTTTGATATTGAGTAAATCTGTTCTTCCTACAAGTTCATTTACAGTGCGAACACCAAGTTTAGCCATATATTCACGGAGCTCTTGTGCTACGAAATACATGAAATTAATAACATACTCAGGTTTTCCAGTGAATTTCTTTCTAAGTTCAGGGTTTTGAGTTGCAATTCCCACTGGACATGTATCTAAGTTACATACTCTCATCATAACACAACCCATTGTAATAAGTGGTGCTGTAGCAAATCCAAATTCTTCTGCCCCGAGAAGTGCTGCCACTGCTACATCTCTACCAGTTAAAAGTTTACCGTCAGCTTCAATGACAACTTTAGAACGAAGACCATTCATAATTAAGTTTTGGTGTGTTTCTGCGAGACCTAATTCCCATGGAAGACCTGCATTATAGATTGAATTTCTAGGTGCTGCCCCTGTACCACCATCAAATCCAGAAATAAGGATAACGCCAGCTCCAGCTTTTGCTACACCAGCAGCTACAGTTCCGACACCTGCTTCAGATACAAGTTTTACTGAGATACGTGCATCTTTATTTGCATTTTTAAGGTCATAAATAAGTTGAGCTAAATCTTCAATTGAATAAATATCATGATGTGGTGGTGGTGAAATAAGTGCCACACCTGGTGTTGAATGTCTTGTTTTTGCAATCCAAGGATATACTTTACCTGCTGGAAGTTGACCACCTTCTCCTGGTTTTGCTCCTTGTGCCATCTTGATTTGAATTTCTTTTGCATTAACAAGGTATTCTGAAGTTACACCAAAACGACCTGATGCAACTTGTTTAATAGCAGAACATCTTTCTTTATCTCTAAGTCTTTCAGGGTCTTCTCCACCCTCACCACTATTAGATTTACCACCAATTCTGTTCATAGCAATTGCCATCGTTTCATGGGCTTCTTTAGAAATAGAACCATAAGACATTGCCCCTGTTTTGAAACGCTTTACAATCGATTCTACGCTTTCAACTTGTTCAATTGGGATACCGCCATCTTCTGGGAAGTTGAAGTCTAACATACTTCTAAGGTTTAATGTTCTATTTTCTTTATGAATTGCATTAGAGAATTCTTTGAAAGTCTCATAATCTCCTGTTCTTGTAGCATTTTGAAGTAAATGAATTGTTTCAGGATTATATAAATGCTCTTCTTTGCCACTTCTTAATTTGTGGCTACCGATACTATCTACTTCAGAATCTACATCTAATCCTAATGGATCGAATGCACTTGAATGTAATTCTTGAACACGTTTATTAATATCATCAAGTGTGATGCCACCGACTCTACTTACTGTATCAGGGAAATATTTATCCATAACTTCTTTACTAATTCCCATAGCTTCGAAAATTTTTGAACCTTGGTAAGACTGAATTGTTGAAATACCCATTTTAGATGCAATTTTTACGATACCTTTGAGAATAGATTTGTTGTAATCATATTCTGCAGCATAATAATCTTTATCTAATACTTTACGATTGATTAAATCTTTAATTGTATCTTGTGCAAGATATGGATTGATTGCACAAGCACCATAACCAAGTAATGTTGCGAAGTGATGTACTTCTCTTGGTTCTGCACTTTCTAAAATCATAGCAACTGATGTTCTTCTCTTAGTAGAAACTAAATGTTGTTGCATTGCTGAAACAGCTAATAATGATGGAATAGCTACGTGATATTCATCTACACCTCTATCTGAAAGGATTAAGATATTTGCACCATCACGGTGTGCTTTATCTGCCATTACAAATAAATGTTCAATCGCTTTATCTAAAGATGTATTTTTGTAATAAGTGATAGGTAATACTTCTACCTTAAATCCTGGTACGTTCATTGTTTTAATCTTGAGCATATCAGTACTTGTTAAAATAGGATTATTTACTTTAAGTACACGGCAGTTATCTTCTTTTTCTTCTAGAATATTTCCGTCTTCACCTATATAAACACAAGTAGATGTAACAATTTCTTCACGAATTGCATCAAATGGAGGGTTTGTTACTTGTGCAAATAATTGTTTGAAGTAGCTGAATAATGGTGGATTCGTATTAGATAATGGTGGAAGCGCACTATCTGCCCCCATAGCTGCTACTGGTTCCGCTCCTGATTTTGCCATAGGTAAAATACTTGTTCTAATATCTTCATAAGAATAACCAAATGCTTTTTGTAAGCGTTTTAATTCCTCTTCGCTATATTCTTGTACCTTTTTATTAGGAATGTGTAATTGTTTTAATTCTACAAGATATTTATCTAACCATTCTCCATAAGGTTGGCGACATGCATACTCTGTTTTTAAATCATCATCATCAATTAATTTACCTTTAACAGTATCTACTAAAAGCATTTTTCCTGGACGAAGTCTATCTTTTTTCACAACCTTTTCAGTTGGAATATCAATAGCCCCTACTTCAGAAGATAAAATTAAATGATCATCATCTGTAATATAATAACGAGAAGGTCTAAGTCCATTTCTATCTAGGATTGCCCCCATTAAATCACCATCTGAGAAAAGAATAGATGCTGGCCCATCCCATGGTTCCATCATAGTTGCATAATATTGGTAGAAATCTTTCTTTTCTTGTGACATAGCTTTGTTATTATTCCATGGTTCAGGAATTAGAATCATAACAGCAAGTGGTAATTCCATACCAGACATAACTAAGAACTCTAAAGTATTATCAAGTCTTGCAGAGTCTGAACCTGCTGTATTAATAATAGGCACAATTTTATGCATATTATCCTTTAATGCTTCACAACTAATGTTGTCTTCACGTGCAAGCATTTTATCTACGTTACCTGTAATTGTATTAATTTCTCCATTGTGTACAATAAAGCGATTTGGATGTGCCTTTTGCCAGCTTGGATTAGTATTTGTACTAAAACGAGAGTGTACTGTTGCAATAGCAGAAGTATACTCTTCACTTTGAAGATCTTGGAAGAATGAACGTAATTGTCCTACTAAGAACATCCCTTTATACACAATTGTACGGCTTGATAATGATACAACATAAGTACTTTCATTACTTTGCTCAAATACTCTTCTTGCAATATAAAGTTTACGATCAAATTCTAAGCCTTTTGCACAGTCTTTAGGTCTTTTTACAAAACCTTGCATAATGCATGGCATACTATCGAACGCTTTTTGACCAAGAACATCTGGATTCACAGGAACTGTTCTCCATCCTAAGAATTCCATACCTTCTTTTTGTACAATGACTTCAAATAATTTCTTTTCCTGATTCCTCTTCAATTCATTTTGTGGGAAGAAGAACATCCCAATTCCGTAATCTCTCTCTTCACCAATCTTTATGTGTAATCGTTCAGCTTCTTTACTGAAAAAGTTGTGTGAGATTTGAAGTAAGATACCTACACCATCTCCTGTTTTTCCTTCAGCATCTTTACCTGCTCTATGTTCTAGGTTTTCAACGATTCTAAGAGCATTCTCAACAACTTGACGCGATTTAATCCCTTTAATATTTACAACTGCTCCAATTCCACAGTTATCATGTTCAAAACGAGGATCATACAACCCTTGTGGTTCGTATGGATTTTGATTTTTGAAGTTATCCATTAAATTTCCTCCTACCAATTCAAATATATAGTAAAAAAATCAAAACTGTCTCTTTATCTTTTAGTGGTAGAGCTAAAAAATAATTGTTAGAGTACAAATCTTGACTTTAAAAATTTTATTTAATGGAACACAACACAAATCATTTTACTTTCGATAACAATTGAACATAAATATAAATCAATTTTCTGAATTTGTCAACACCTTTTATTCAATATGTTTTTATCATTATTAAATAAGAATATAATTTATTTTTATTTAATAATTTATTTTTGGCTCATCACCAAAATGTGTGCTTGCCAGCCTAATTGTTAGGCTGGTAAAAACT
>USPX01000021.1 GCA_900556665.1 uncultured Eubacteriales bacterium | reverse complement strand
TACATTACAGTTACTTACAGTTTGAGAACCTTTTTCTAAGTCAAGTACTAACTTAATGCCTTTAAGTTCTGTTGTGACTGCCATCTCTATCACCTCCTTACACCCTTATATATGTTTTAAAAAATAACTTTCCCTAAAATTTATAAATATTTTTTTATTAATTTTCATCCTACAAATACAAACATTTTCCGGGAAATATCTTGTTTTTTCATCAGTATCTTTTTGTTATACTTTATAAGTTTAATTAAGTACAACGCAAAAATAGGAGACATTGCGAAATTCCACTTCGCATTGTCTCCTTAATAAACGCTTTTATTCTTTTTCTTTATCGCCTAATTTAAACATGCTTTCTATCTCTTATACTTATGCTCCCTTCTTTTTTGATATTTCACGCACACCTTAAGTCCCTAACCCATTTTTAAGTCCTGCTTCTTAAATATGAGGCTAAAGCCTAAATTATTTTTCATCTCTCTTTTTCCTAGACGGTCTACTAGGATTGTTCTTTGTTACCTAATCATCTGCAGTTACTTCTTATATAGCAACCTATACCCGCCAATTATAAGAAATCCATTAAAATTATAAATGGTATGTTCACTCTCTTAGACGATTAATGCCGTCATTTGTTTTTATAAAATAGTGCAAACTTACTTATAACTCTAACATCATTCCTTATGTATACAAATCACTATATACTCTAAAGCTCCTACTGATTTACGCACTTTTTATAGCCCTTGGCCTTTTCTTCTAATTTACTACCTACGCCTTTTATACCTATATCTTTTTATACCTATATCTTTTTATACCTATACCCTATTTACCCAATACCTTACTTTACCCATTTATTACCTTCTATGTCTTTAGCTAAAGATAGTTATTGCACCCTTTTTGCATATTCTTACACTATGCAGCTCTACATTTAATTTGCTCACTATTTCTCCAGCTATAAACATAAATCATATACCTTTTCTACAACTTCCTATTTTCATCACTTTACTTTTAAATCAACTTTTATTTCTTATGTACGTTTATTGTAATTATCAGTAATGGCCTGTCCATCTATATTAACGCATATTCCTAGACATTAGCTTGTATTATAAGGCCCATCTCTAGAATATGCTCTACCTTTCTGTTTTCTTTCCTTTCGATAGTCATTCAAATCTATAACTATCCCCTGCGCATTTTGATCACACGGCCGCATTTTCCCATAATAGTTGGTTATCAGCTTCTCAACACTAGTTATAACATTTACATATCTTGCACCATTTACTGCTTTTTCTTCACGCTCTACTACTTCTAATTCATCTATATCAATTGCATTTTTGCATTTTAAACTTTCGACACTAATAATTGTTAGCATACCTACTATAGGTACGATAAAAAACAATGTGCAATACAACATCTCCCATATCATATTTATCCCACCTTCTCGTGTTTTATTTTTTACTTTTTTTACCACCACCAAAGGCTATACACATGTTATACAGGATATTTTTTCCAAAATCAAGTATTATTTTTGAAATTTTTTATACATTAACCTCACTTTATGCTAACTTAAACAACTTTATGGTTAATTTTACCAAGGGATCTCCAAATGGGCACGGGAGTAATTGGTGCGACTGGGCTACACCTTCCGTAATTCGTGATAGTCTAAGTTTGATAATCAATGTAACGGTCGGAAACTCGTTCGCTCCGCTCACTTCGAACACCCTCCCTAAAATCACATTGATTATCTTCACTAAGACTATCATCGAATTACTACACAGGTAGTCCAGTCGCACCAATTACTCCCGGTTTCTATTTAGATATTCCTTAGGGATGAGAGAAGGAGGCGTTAAAGACTCTTTGGGGCTGGAGATAAGTTAATTATTCTATCATGAAAGGTAGGTAGATATAGATGGGGTTATTGTTTAACTTTATGCAGTTGGAGATTAAAATGTACAGTTATAAGGTAATGATGGATTTATCGTTTTTAGTATATAGGGTTGTAAATTGATAGGGGAATAGCTATTTTAGTATAAGAAAAATAGGGGTTAAGTTTTGGTCTAAGGCAAATAAAAAAAGAGTGCTGCATGGTTAGTTGCAGCACTCTTTTGTGAGCCGTAACGTTATTTTATTATTTAGGAAGCCATACTCTGAATCTGTTTGTGAGTACTTTGATGTTTAGTGGGAAGGCTGGTCCTTGTTCGCCGTCTACATCTGTTATAAAGCGAGTGCCTTCAGCATCTTGGTTATGACATTCTATTTTTGCTTTAGATGATGTAAAGTAGTCTATTCTACTATCCTCTAAATGTTCTCCTTGAAGTACTTTAAGGAATAATCCTGGTACCTCAAAGAATTCTACATTCTTAATACATACTATATTAAATTTACCATCTTGAATATCTGCATCTTTAGCAAGTTTAAGCATACCACCTGCCCCTTTTCCATTGAAGACAAGTACAAGAATATACTTTTCCTTTAAGACTTCAGTATCTGTTGTAATAGTCATATCCATAGCTTGATAGTTTTGGACTTCTTCAAATCCTTTAAAGTAATATGCTAATCTACCAAAGCGTTTTTTCATTTCTAAATCAACAGTATGAGATACCCCACTAAAAAGACCCATATTACATACGTTTACAAAGTACTTTTCATTTACTTTACCTATATCTATATACTGTAACTTGCCATCATTGATTAAGTTAAGGGTTTCTTCAATCTTAGTTGGAATCCCTGCTGAATTAGCAAAGTCATTAGCGGTTCCTACTGGTAAAATTAATATGGGAATATCCACATCTTTCATACCCATTCCTGTAATACATTCATTAATTGTACCATCTCCACCAGCAATTAATATCAGGTCTGTGTTATCTTCTGTTATATAATTAATAATATAGTCCTTAATATCACCAGGACAAGCACTTCTATACAATCTCAAACTATAACCTAATTCTTGTAAATGCTGTGCTATGCCATCGATTTGAAATTTAATTGTTCTATGTCCTGCTTTTGGATTGTAAAGTAGTATCGCTTCTTTGTTCATATTTCCAACTCTCCACTCTCATTTGTCTTAATTCTAGTTATTTCTCTCTAAATCTTAGTGAAAGATTCCCCTTAAAAAGTTCTTACATATTTCTACACCGTATTTTGTCCAAATGCCTAAATAAACAATACCAGTTATCAACATATTATATTTTTGATAATAGTGTTTTTTATAGAATATCCACATTGCATTGTGAAAATCATAGATAACCTTAGTTTTTCTCTTCTTTGAACTTCCACCTTTATAATGTGTAATATATGTTTCTGGATAATATAAAATACGATACCCTGCTTCTTTTATTCTAAAGCATAAATCAATGTCTTCACCATACATAAAGAAGTCTTCATCAAGTAATCCCACTTTATCAAGTACTTCTCTTGGCATAAGCATAAACGCCCCCATTAAAGCATCTACTTCACCTATTTCATCTTCATCTAGATGAAGTGCATCATATTGACCATATTTAATAGGATTCTTTTTATCTAAACCTAAAAAATAATAAAGAGAAGCTTTAGGTGTTGGGTACCCTCGTTTACATGCATGATCTAATTGACCATTTGGTAAAACCACTTTGCAACCTAATGCACCTATCTTATTATCACTTTCTATTTTTAGCATACATTTCTCAAGACAATCTGGCCCGACTACTGTATCTGAATTAAGTAATAATATATAAAGTCCTTTAGCAGCTTTCATACCCTGATTGTTAGCTTTGGCGAAGCCTAAGTTTTCACCATTTCTAAACACCCTTAACTTCTCTTGTGTAATAATTTCTTCAAAGTCCTCTTGAAGCTTTTGGATACTTCCATCTATTGAAGCATTATCTACTAAAATAATTTCATATTTGAAACTAACTTCTTGACTGATAACAGCTTCGATTGTTTGTTTAGTGAGCTCATAAGTATTATAATTCACTATAATAATGGATAACTTCATCCTACCTTCTCCGTCTCTATTTAGTCTTATAATAATGATTATTATATCAAAAAAACTTCAACCTTCAAGTAAAAACGAAAAACTTAGGACGTGCTCTTCCCATTTCTTATTTATGCATTTGCTAATTTTTCTATGAATCTATAGCTATCTGCACACATCTCATCAATTGTTTTTTGAGCTTCCCAATTTAATAATTCTTTTGCTTTAGTCGCATCTGCATAGCAAGTTGCAATATCGCCATCACGTCTTGGTGCAATGCGATAATTAACATGTTTATGACTTGCTTCTTCAAATGCTTTAACAACTTCAAGTACACTATAGCCATTGCCAGTTCCTAAATTAATAGCTTCTGCACCTTCATGTTCTCTAGCATATTTTACAGCTGAAAGATGTCCTTTAGCCAAATCTACAACGTGAATATAATCACGTACACCTGTACCATCTTTTGTATCATAATCATCACCATATACACTTAAGCATTCGAGTTTGCCAATTGCTACTTGCATAACATATGGTAATAAATTGTTTGGAATACCCTTTGGATTTTCACCAAGTAAACCACTTTCATGTGCCCCAATTGGATTAAAGTATCTTAAAAGTACAATATGCCAATTATGATTTGCCACATATAAATCACGTAAAATATTTTCAATCATTAATTTAGTTGTGCCATATGGATTCGTTGTAGAAAGTGGCATATCTTCTTTAAATGGTGCTGTATTGTTCATCCCATAAACTGTTGCCGATGATGAAAAGACTAAATTTCTACATTCATACTTTTCCATTAGCTCACATAAGTTAAGTGTTCCTGTAATATTATTTTTGTAATATGTAAGCGGTATTTTCACAGATTCTCCAACTGCTTTAAGTCCCGCAAAGTGAATAACTGATTCAATCTTGTGTTCTTTAAATACAAATTCAAGTTTTTCTTTATCTAATAGATCTATTTCATAAAAAGTAGGTCTCTTACCTGTAATCATTTCAATTTTATCTAATACATCAATACTAGAGTTGCAAAGGTTATCAACGATAATAACCTCTTCACCTTTTTCTAGAAGTTCAACAACTGTATGACTTCCTATATATCCTGTACCACCTGTTACTAAAATTCCCATAATATATCCTACTACCCATACTCATCATGAGTAGCTTCTCCTTTCCTTGTTTTAAAGTTACTCATTCATGTTTCTATAAGTAATATTTCTCCCACCAAATATTATAACATTAGTCAGTTTTTTCTTTCAATTAAACATCTTAAAATTTACATTCCAATAATAAAAAAGGAATACCATTGGTATTCCTTTTAAACTAAAATGTCTTTGTGATATTTAAGAGATACTGTTTGAATTCATCTTTTAAATCTTCACGATTTAAAGCAAATTCTACTGTTGCTTGTAAGAAGCCCATTTTGTTGCCTACATCATAACGTTTGCCAACGAAATCATAAGCATACATTGGTTCTTCTTTAGCGAGTTTGCAAAGTGCATCTGTAAGCTGAATTTCTCCACCTGCACCAATTTCTTGTTTTTCAAGATATTTAAAGATTGTTGGATTAATAATATAACGTCCAAGCACTGCTACATTAGATGGTGCTTCTTCTGCTTTTGGCTTTTCTACCATATTTTCTACAGTATACATACGTTCACCAATTTGATGGCCATCTACAATCCCATATTTACTTACTTCAGAATGTGCTACAGTTTGTACACCTAAAATGCTACTGCCATATTCTTCGTACTTCTCCATCATTTGTTGAAGTGCTGGTTTTTCTGATGTAATGACATCATCCCCTAGAAGTACAGCAAATGGCTCATCCCCAATAAAAGTCCTTGCTGTAAGGATAGCGTGTCCTAACCCTTTCGGTTCCTTTTGACGGATATAATAAATATTTGCAATATCTGATACTGAACGTGCGATTTCTAATAGTTCATTTTTACCGTGCTTTTCAAGTTCCATTTCTAATTCTACTGATTTGTCAAAATGGTCTTCGATTGATTTTTTAGTACGCCCTGTTACAATAATAATATCTTCTATTCCAGAAGCTACTGCCTCTTCTACAATATATTGAATAGTAGGCTTATCTACAATCGGTAACATCTCTTTAGGTTGTGCTTTAGTTGCTGGTAAGAATCTTGTGCCTAGTCCTGCTGCGGGTATTATTGCTTTCTTTATCTTGCTCATAATAAATACCTCTACTTCCTTCTCTTTTCTGATTTTTCAATCGAATTCTTATGCACTTATTAGTGTATAATACTTCCATTATATTTTGCAACACCTTTTAATAGGTTTATTTATACTTAAAAGGATTCTCTTTGCTCATAAATTGCTTTAATGTTTGTTGCACTTTATCTTTATCTGAAAGTAACACTTCCTCAATATCTTCAAGTGGCCAATTAATATTAATATCTGGATCATTCCATAATACACCACCATCATATTCAGGCGCATAGTAATCTGTACATTTATATTGGAATGTTGCAGTTTCAGATAATACTAAGAAACCATGTGCAAATCCTTCTGGCACATAAAATTGTCTCTTATTTTCTGCTGTTAAAAGTACACCTTTCCATTTCCCAAAAGTAGGTGATCCTTCTCTTAAATCTACGGCTACATCATAAACTTCTCCTTCAACTACACGTACAAGTTTGCCTTGTGTATGTTTTGTTTGGAAATGAAGTCCTCTAAGTACACCTTTTTTAGATTTACTTTCATTATCTTGAACGAAGTTCATTGTAAGCCCAGCTTCTTCAAAATCACGTTTTGAATAACTTTCCATAAAATATCCTCTGTGATCACCAAATATTGTAGGTTCTATAATATATAAATCTTTAATAGATGTTTCTATAAAATTAAATTTACCCATTTATTTTTTCCTCTTTCGTATAATTTATTTTAAGCACTTTATGTATAACTTTACCTATAACATAAATAAATGTATTTTTAATAAGTAACCATTCAATATAAATATAGTGCCCCAAGTTCTTTAACTTAAATGGTGTACGTTTGATAGCCTTTAAGTTTTTAAAAGCTTCACCTATTCCCTTAATATAATCTTGTCCAAATCCTTTTTGCCTAAACCACAAGAGCTTTACAAGATAACCCAGTAATAAGAAAGGGCTATTTATAATAAGCTGTAATAATGGCATATTTTTATAAGGTACATATATATTATTTCTAGCCGCTAACCTTACTTTAAAGCTATTATATTTACTTCCACTAGTGGCACTACCTATATGATATACTCTAGCCGTTGGTAAATATATATTTTTATAACCATATATATTGCCACGATAACTTACATCTACATCTTCTAAATAAGCAAAAAATGTTTCATCGAAATAACCAATTTCCTCAAAAACATCTTTTCGGTATAAAGCTGCACCTGCACAGCTACTAAACACTTTTTCCTGTTTTACATACTCATTAACTGATTTCCCATCTCCCCTCTTATATGCCCAACCTAATATGGTATATTCATCTCCAGCATCATCTATTAATGCTCTATCATAATATTGAATCATCTTACTACTTATGCTAAAGATTTTCTTATCTTTTTCCATAGCATGATACATTTCGCTTAAAAAATCCTCACATAATACAGTATCATTATTGAGCAATAATACATACTTTCCTTTGGCCATCTTAATCCCATCGTTAACAGCCCTACTAAAACCATAGTTCTTATCTAGGCGTTTAAATTTAATCTCTCCATAACTTTCAAGCCATTTATAATCACTATCCGTAGAATCATTATCTATAATTATAATTTCATAATCTAGATACTCCTGTGCATAGATACTCTCTAAACATGGCTTCAAATATTTCTCTCCATTATAATTTGGAATTACAATGCTTATATCTATTTTTCCCATAGCATCACCATGTATTATTATATACTATTCCTTTTCCTAGACATATAAAAAGTTCACTAAAATAAAAATTATTAGTGAACTTTTTATATTATTTATTTCACTTTAACAATAAGTAGTTGGTACTAAATAATGTAATGCTTCTGATGTACTGCCATTAGCATAGATAGCACAGATATGAATGTAACGATCCTCCAATTTATTTAATGTTCCTTCATAATGACTATTCTTATAGATATCTTCCAGATTTGGTATAGTATAAGGCTGATTATCTATGGTTATTAAATACCCTTTTAATTCATTTTCTAACTGAATGGATTCAATGCTTGAACTTAACTTACTCCCCTTATCTAAATCTATTGCTTGTATATAATATTCATATTGGCTTCTATTTTCCTTATGTTTAATATCAAATTGTATCTTCTTGGTCTCTATATCTATTTTCAAGTTTTCTATTTCAAATTTCTGTTTTTCGCTTTCCCCACTACTTTCTTCATTTAAATAAGTAACCGTTCTTATATTTTTCACAAGATACATCAATGTATTGATGAGCAGTTTTTGCTCTTCATTAGTTGGTTTACCATCACTGTGTCCTGTTTGAATTAATGCACAGTTCTTCCATGTGGTTAAATATGGACTTTGATCTGATTCGAATATCATCCAAACATCCCCTGATGGATACTGAAAATTACTATGTGATGTAGGTATACCATACTTGGTATTGATCTTGCCTAGTTCATAAGGCGAAGAGGTTAATGCACCCTTCTTCGTCACACAAATACGACTACACCACGACAATTGCCTATCACTTTGTTCTTCAAGCTTGAGCTTAAGGTCCCCTGCAAATTTTCTAAAATAAGTCTTAGATGTGGTTACTGTATCATGTCCAAATAAAACACCTTTTCCTGCCTTAATATACTCCTCTACCACCTTTGCACTCTTTTCATTTAAATCTTTTCCTCTATTCATATCGGCAAACCCAAAGACTATCACATCATAATTCCAGGCTTCTTCTGGAATTTTATTAAAAGCTTCTATTGGCATAGAAAAACATTCTATTTGACCTAATCCATACTCTTGTATCCAATACTTAAGTTGTGCTTCCTTAGGATATACTTCTAATACACGTATCTTATACTGTCTTAATTCTTTAAACTTAGCATCTTTATTTGTATTTCTACCATATATCTTATAAATATAATTGCTTTCTTCATTAGGTTTTTGCCAACTTAAAGCTATGGATTTGGTATCTGCTATAGGATTTAACGTTAGCTTAAAATGATTTACCTTTTGTTTTGCCATATTTGCTTCTCCTTCCTTTTATAAACTGTACACTTTAATGTCCTTTAATATTTTATTTTTGATTTAGGACATTTATTACACTTTGGACATGAGATGCAAAAAAAAGAGAGACTCTATAACTATTTAATAGATTCTCTCTCATATTTTTATTATGTCTGCTTATTCCTGACTACTCTCTATTTCCTCTTGTGTAGTAGCTTCTTCTACTTGTTCAGTACTATTTTGTTGCTCTTCACAATATATAGTTTCTTCCTCTTCATACACAGTTTCTATTTCTTCTACTAATATTACTTGGCTTTCAATTTGAGATTGTTCATTACTTTGTTCATTCTCAACCTCTATAGTTTCTTCCATACCGATGCTTGCCATAAGCTCTTCTAAACGTTGCATAAGGTTACTTCTAAATATAGAAGCAATTAAATCTTCCACATAACTTTTAGCTTTTTCTATATAACTTTCTTTTTGATATTTCTCTGCTAAACGTAAATATTGAACGGCCTTTGCGCTATCTGCTTCTGCAGCAGCTTCACGTTGTTCTAAAACCACTTTAATTTCAGAAATACTATCATCAAGTTTATTGTCGATATCCTCTATACTGCTTGCTTGTTCTTGTAATGCTTCAAATATAGAAAGTGTTTCTTCGAATTCATCTTGTGTAATCTCATAGTTTTCAAATACTACCTTACACTCTTGTAATTTATCTAATAATATATTTACAGCATCTTGATGATAAGAAACATTAGCTGTATATGTATATACTTCGCTTTCATGTTGTGCCTTATCAATTGCTTTTATAGCAAATGTATACACACCGTCTTCAAGTTCTAATAAGTTAATATCACCATTCCACTCTTTCCACGCTTCACCGTTAACACTATATAGGTGAGTTGCTATACCAAATCCATAGTCTTCACCTGGTACAAGTTTTAAAATGTCCTCTTCTACCTTCAAGCTAGGAGTTGTGGGTGCAACTGTATCTGTATAATAATAGTGTTTCACTGCTGAGCTATTACCTACTTTATCAATTGCCTTAACATGAACATAAAATGGTTTAGAGAAATCTACGTCTACTTCATAAGCATTATCAGTTATATCAATCACATCATCTGGAATCGTATTCTCAGCTTCATCAATCACTATTGAATAACCCTCTAACCCAGATAGCATAAGTGCTGAAGCTGTCGTTGATTGTACCTTACTTTGATCTTTGAGACAGGTTGCTTCTACGTAATAACTGTAGTCTGTCCCTTGATCTTCACTTACTAAATTAAAGCTAAGTTTAGCATTTGCAGTCTCTGTTTGAATATCTAACATTTCTGGCATAGTAGGCGCATCTATATCTTGTCCCATATAATCCACTCTAGTTGTAGCCTCTGTAATTTGACCTAAGTAATATAGTGTATTTAATAGTAATTTTTGCTCTACTTCATTGGTTGTTCTAGGATCATGTCCAGTTTGAATCATGGCACAGTTATTCCAAGTTGTTAAATAAAATTGATCATTATCTCCAAGCTTTACCCATACATCTCCTGTTGCTACTTCATACGCATGTGTTGGAGGAACAATAACTTCTTCATCTAATTTACCAACTGCATAAGGATAATTTATAAGTCCTCCATTTTGTGTAATATAAGCTTTTGAAACTGCTTTCATTGAATTATTACTTGTTGTTTGTATCTTTAAATAAGAAGCTAAAGATGTTAAATTTGGTCTAGGATAATAATTGCTCAATGTATTATGACTAAATAATACACTCTTACCTGATTCTATATATGTCTTAAGCTCATCTGCACTTGTCTTTATCAAATCTTTACGGTTATATGAATCCGCAAACCCAAGAACAACTACATCATAATTCCATGCCATCTCAGGGTTTTCATTAAACTGTTCAATACTTACTGCATTGCATGTAAGTTTACCAACTGTATCGTAACTATCAATCCATTTTGGTAAATAAGATCTACTTGGATATACTTCTAATACTTTAACTTCATTTTTAGCTGGTATGCTTTGTACCTGACTGCCATTATGACTTGCAAAAATACGGTATGTATAATCTAATAAGTTAATATCTGTATGCCAGTCTAATGCCACATTATTTGTTTCAATTTGTGGTACAGCAGTAAGATTAAATGTTTTCTCAGTTAAATGATGTTTCTTAGCTGCTATAATTGCTTCTATCTCATCTACTAGCTTTTGCATACGTTTTTTAGTATAAGGATCTTCAACACCTTTAACCTTTTCTTTAGCGATTTCAAAGCGCTCTACTAATTTGTCAAACTCCTCCTCGCTAATGTTATCATCTGAAACGCCCTTTTTAATTTCTTTGAGTTCTTGCATCAGTATTTCTTCTTCAAGAATTTCTTTCATCATATCTAAACGTTCCGTTAATTCATCTTTAATATCACTTTCATCTAATGCATCAACTAATTCTCTAGCATGTTCATAATCTTCTATTGTAAAGGTTTCCTCTGCCTTGTCTACGGCTTCTATTGCTTCTTGAATTTGATGATATACATTTTTAAATTCTAATTTATTAATTATGCTGTCATTTCCTGCATTATCTACTGCTCTAACTTCAAGTATATAATTACCATCTACTAAGCTTTTAAACTCTAAGTTTTCTTTCCATTCTTGCCATTCATCGTTATTTAAACGATATTCATGCCTTGCAATACCGGATTCATAATCTTCTCCTTGCACTAATACTAACTTCGTATTAAATTCATCCTTTTCATTCCTGATTTCTTTTATGCTTGGCATTGTAGGTGCTATTGAATCTTTAACTTCAAAATGTAATACCTCTGATGCATTTCCTACATTATCAATTGCTTTAACATGAATATAAGTCGCTTTTGTTTTATCAAATGTAGTTTCATAATTACCATTTGTTACTTCAATAGTATCATCTGGAACTGTTGCTGGATTATTATCTGTAACAATTGAATATCCCTTTAATCCTGTTACCACTTCTGTAGTTACAGTATTAGATTTTTGTTTCTCATCTGTCTTTAAATTGGTTGCCTCTACATAATAATTATAGGTATCACCTTGATCTTCACTAGTCAGTGCTAAATTAATCGTACCATTTGCATAATCAATGTTACTACCCGTACAGATAGGTAACGTTGGCCCAGTTAAATCTTGACCTATATGAAGCTCGGCAGAAGTTTTTTCTGTAATTTGTGCTAGATAAAAAATTGTATTCATTAAAAGTTTCTGTTCATCTTCTGTTGCTGCACCTTTTGAATGCCCTGTCTGAATCATTGCACAGTTATTCCATGTTGTTAAATAAAATGAATCATCTTTTTCAAATCTCATCCAAATATCACCATGTGCTATTTGCTTTGTACTATGTGATATTGGAATTGTTAGCTCTGTTCCTATCTCACCTATATGATATGGATAATTTGTTAATAATCCCTTCTTCGTAATGTTTATCTTATCATCATTTATACTCAATGTCCCATCTAATGTTAGATTAACATATGGTGCTAATAAAGCAAATTGGGTATTATTCTCATAAACAGTGTCATGACCAAAAAGTACACCTCTTCCCGACTTTATATATTCCTCTACTTGCTGTCTACTAGTTTCATTCAAATCTAATCTATTATTATAATCCCAAAATCCAAATACAATAACATCATAATCCCACATAATAGAAGATTTCATATTAAACTCATCTATGCTAATAGAATCACATGTAATTTTACCTTGTCCATATGCTTCTACCCATCCTTTTAGGCCAGACTGATATGGATAGACTTCTAATACTTTCACCTCGTCTTTTGCTGGAATACTTTGATAGTCTTCATCTCCTTCATGCCACTGATAAACCATATACGAGTGTGCTGCAGTACTATCAGGTACATTCCAACTAAGCATTACACAATTATTCTCCGAATTTGGTGTAGCTGTTGCAATGAAACTGTTACTAGCATAATTGGGTATTACCACTGTTGTAAATACTAATGTAAATGATAAAAATTTTGCTATTCTTCTTTTCATACTTTCTCTCCTCTCTATATTATAAATACAATTATACATATTATTTAAAATTTTTTAATATTCAAAATTGTCTATTGTAATTTTATTTGAACAATATCTTATTAAAATATTATCTACGTATAAAGAGGAGCTATTATTTTTATAATAGCTCCTCTTTCACTACATTATTATCTAATCTTATTTCTCTAAATACTCCTTTAAGGCCTCTTCCCACTGTCTAAAAGTATTTAATCCATATAGCTTTAACATAAAGTTATCTAATACACTAAACTTAGGACGTTTTGCTGGTCTTACAAATTGTTCACTTGTTACCTTGTTTACTTTGATATCAATGCCTTTAAACTCAAAAATCTTGCAAGCAAAGTCATACCAAGAACATTCTCCTTCGCATGTACCATGGAATGTGCCATAGTATTCTGTTTGTATTAAATCAATAATTGCTTTTGCTAAATCTACTGTTGAAGTTGGTGAACCAAACTGGTCACCTACTACATTTAACTCTTTGTTTGTTTCAGCCAGTTTAAGCATTGTACGTACGAAGTTATTGCCTTCACCATAAAGCCACGCTGTACGAATGATAAAGTGTTTCTTACAAAATGTTTTTACATACTCTTCACCAAGTAACTTGCTTGTCCCATAAATACTTTGTGGTCCTGTAACATCATCCTCACGTCTAGCGCCTGGCACATCACCTCTAAATACATAGTCAGTAGAAACTTGTACAAGTTTTGCACCAATTTCATCACAGACAATAGCAAGGTTTTTAGGACCTAAGGCATTGATTTTATATGCATTTTCAATGTCTTCTTCACATTTATCAACTGCAGTATGTGCTGCACAGTTGATGACTACATCTGGTTTTTCAGATAGAAGTTTTGCTTTTATCTGACTTAAATCTGTAATATCTAATGTCATATAATCCGTTGGAATTACTATATGTTCACCAGCTTGTTGCTTTAATTGTGCTTGAATCTCTAAACCTAATTGACCATTTGCACCTGTTATAAGTATTCTCATAATATTCCCTCGCTTAATCTCTATCATATAAATCTCGTGTATAAACCTTATCTTCTACATCTTTAAGGTCATCTGAAAATCTATTTGCCACAATAACAGAACACTTTTCTTTAAATGCCTCAAAATCCTTAATAACTTTTGAATCAAAAAATGTTTCTTCCTTTAAAACTGGTTCATATACAACAACTTCAACACCTTTAGCCTTTAATCTTTTCATAATCCCTTGGATTGATGAGGCTCTAAAGTTGTCTGAATCTTTTTTCATCGTTAAACGATATATTCCTACAATTTGTGGATTTTTAGCTAAAATCATATCAGCTATATGGTCTTTTCTTGTACGATTAGCTTCGACTATAGCTTTAATAATCTCATTAGGAACATCTTCATAATTTGCAAGAAGTTGTTTTGTATCCTTAGGTAAGCAGTATCCTCCATAACCAAATGAAGGATTATTATAATGATTTCCTATTCTTGGATCTAAACATATCCCTTCAATAATTTGCTTTGTATCTAAATCTTTTAACTCTGCATAAGTATCTAACTCATTAAAGTATGCTACTCTTAATGCTAAATAAGTATTAGAGAATAACTTTACTGCCTCTGCTTCAGTAGAATCTGTAAAAAGTACTGGAATATCTTCTTTAGTAGCACCTTTCACTAGTAATTGTGCAAATTTCTCTGCACGAGGTGACTTTTCTCCTACTATAATACGTGAAGGATAAAGGTTATCGTACAATGCTTTTCCTTCTCTCAAAAATTCAGGTGAAAAAATAATATTGTCTGTATTAAATGTCTTACGTACTTTTTCTGTATACCCTACAGGTACTGTAGATTTAATAATTATAGTTGCCTGTGGGTTGATTTCTAACACTTTTATAATTACATCTTCTACTGTACTTGTATCAAAATAATTCTTTTCCGAATCATAATTTGTTGGTGTTGAAATAATAACATATTCTGCATCTTTATAAGCCTTATAAATATCTGTAGTAGCTATTAAATTAAGTTGCTTAGAAGCTAAATACTCCTCTATCATAGCATCTACAATAGGTGATTGTTTATTGTTAATCATGTCTACTTTTTCTTGCATAATGTCTAAGGCAACTACTTCATTATGCTGTGCTAATAAAATAGCATTAGATAAACCTACATAACCTATTCCTACTATTGTAATCTTCATATATTGTCCCTCTTATATCTTTTTCTTGTTTACTATATTCTTATTATACTACCAAAATAATACTCTATCAAAAAGCAATAATAAGATAGATCTACTTTTCTTTACTTCTAACAAGTCTATCTCACTATGATTTTTACATAGAAAAGATATCGAAGTCACCTTTCCTAGTAGCTTTCGATATCTCTTCATCTTATCATTAAATATTATGTATGCTGCCAATCCTGTACCATTTGAATAACACGTTTTTCAAAGGTATGTTTGCCATTAACTATTTCATAACCTTTTTCTATTTTTTCTTTACGTTTACTTTCGTCATTCATATAAATTTCTATCTTCTCTGCTAAATCTGCTTTATCTGTATAAGTTACAATACTATCCTCAAAGTATTTTTCTAATCCTAAAACTTCATCAGTAATAAGGAAACCTTTACTCGCAAGTACATCAAAGATACGGTTAGATATAAAGCCTTTTTCTCTCATATCATCCCAGTGATCATTAAGTACTATCTTAGCACTACCATAATGTTTATATAACTCTGTATTTGGTATATTTTCACCTTTGATATATTTGTCATCTATTAAACCTTTCCAGTTAGTCCCAAACACTGACAAATTATATTTAGTAGGTAATAAATCCTTAATTACCTTTCTATAAATCTTTCTAGAATTACCTACGAATAGTAATTCATATCTTTCTTCATCAGATTCGTCTGGCTTAAATACGTTAGTATCTGTACACTGTAATAATGTATCAATGCATGTATAGTCGTTAGCCTTACGTTCTTTAATTTCCTGTGACCATTTTTCTGAAGCGATATATACTTGATCATACGCATAATATTCTTCTGTTGTCACCTTATCTGGGTGAGAAATATTCCACATAATATTATAATGATAATTCTTAGGTTCATATTTACTTAAACCTCTAAGTACCATAATGGCATCAGCATCAGTATCATCTTCATTCCATTGATTTAAGAATTGATATCTACATTCAACATTTAGTTTCTCAAATTCTCTTTTTAATGCTAATGCAAAGTGATAATCCCCCCATTCATTAGCTATTTCAGCTCTTGGCACAGGTGTTTTAATGATAATTGTCTTTCTAGGCTTTTCGTAACCTAAGATTTCTAAAAGCTCATCCACTCTATTATCATATGTATGATATTGAAGTACATAATCTTGTAGTTTTTTCACTAATTCTAATCGTTTTTCATCATTACCTAAATACTCTTCTAATAATGCATCTAACTCTTCTTCACTAGTAAATGTTGGTACCATTTTATTAAATGTAAGTTCAGCACCTAAAACACCATTTGTAAGGATTAGTACGCCACTTGCTAAAGCATCAAACACCCTACTATTCACTGAACCAAATGGTTTAGTTACACGATTAGCATCATCGATAACAATCTTCGTAGAGGCATAAATCTCTGGCATTGTTGCATATGACACAAACCCTTGATTATATGGTCTAAACTTCTCAATTTGATCCCAGTTTGCACCATAAATATTAAACTTATATTGTGGATGTTTAGCAGGATTAAGCATGTCAATAATCTCTCTTGGGTCATTCCAGTAACTTCCTGTAAAGCAATAATCACATTCTAAATCTTTATTCACTTCTCTTTGAACTGTAAAACGTTCTTTATTACTTGCAATCTTTAATAAGTGAACCTTTTTGCCAATTATATTTTCCATGTATTCACAAGCTAACTCACTAGATGCGACTACATAAGTATAATCATGAATAAATGGTTGATTTGCCCATCTTTCAAACCAGTTTCTTGCCCATGCTACTGTAATAAGATTTTTGTTATTGCACTTAACCTTTCTAATATCATAGGCATCTAATAACGCAATTACCATATCTACATCATCTGATACTTGATACCAATCTTCTGGCCCTTTACGTTTCAGGAATTCAATTTCCCAACCACGTTTTTTCATAGCCTCTCCAAATTCCATAGCAGTAAAGTAATCACCTGCACTTACATTTTCTCCTGCTTCTGTTACAGCAAAGGCTACCTTAATTTGTTTATCAAAGATTTCTTTATTTCCAGTGAAAATACTCTCTGTGTATTGTTTTTCTAACCATTTTTGCCAAGTAGCTTTAAAGATTTTAATATTATTAAGTCTTCTTTTAGTTATATTGGCAGCTGCTTGTGTTGCTTGTGTTCCAAATTCAAAATGAAACGCTTTAGAGTCTGGTATTAAGTAATTTTCATAGCCTTTCTTAATTAACTTTAAGCTTAAGTCTACATCTTCATAACCATATATATAACTTTCAGTAAATCCACCAACTTGCATAAATTTACTTTTAGCAACCATGAATGAGGCTCCTGTTACACCTGCTATTTTAGTGTTTTCACAGAAACTACTATGAGGTGCTTCACCATTTAAGTAATTATATGGTGCAATACGATCTTCTAAATGTCTAAATTTAATACCACAA
>USPX01000020.1 GCA_900556665.1 uncultured Eubacteriales bacterium | reverse complement strand
TATTATTAATTTATTAGCCTTTTCTGCCCTTCATTATAGTGAAATAGAGCAAAGTGCTTTGTTTAAAGGAAGAATACCGATTATTACAGTCCATCAAGCCAAAGGCTTAGAATTTGATCAGGTATATATTGCTGGATGTAATAATTATATTTTTCCAGCTTATCGTAGCATGAAAGAAAATAAACTTACTGAAGAGATGCGACTATTTTACGTAGCCATGACAAGAGCTAAGAAGCGCCTTGCAATCTCCTATAATCTAGAGAAACAAAAAAGCATATTTATAGATACAATTGGAGAAGATTATAAGATTTGCAAAAAGGTATAGTCAAACTACAGTATGTTTTATATAATTATAATAAAAGGAAATAATAAAGGCACTAGAAATTACATCTAAGGGAGACAACTATGGATAAAGATTATACACTTATAACCATGCATAAACAAAAAAGTATTGCACTTATTGCCCATGATAATCGCAAACAAGATTTAATTAACTGGGTAGCAAATAATAAGCAGGCACTGAGTAAACACTTTTTATGTGGAACAGGTACAACAGCGAAGCTGATTTCAGAGCAGACACAATTACCTGTTACAGCTTATAATAGTGGTCCATTAGGTGGAGATCAACAAATTGGATCACGTATTGTAGAATGTAAGATTGATTTTATGATTTTCTTCTGGGATCCCCTTGCATCTCAGCCACATGACCCAGATGTAAAGGCGCTTTTACGTATTGCATCATTATACGATATTCCAGGGGCAACCAATCAATCAACAGCAGATTTCCTCATTACTTCACCACTTATGGAAGAGACTTATGAGCGTAAAATCATTGATTATGCAAAGCGTATAAGTCATCGTACTGAAGCGTTTAATAAAAATGAGAAGATGATATAAAAGTAGTGCATAATAATATATTGCTACTTAACATAAATTATGTTAAACTAGAAGTCGAAGTAAGTTGTATACTGTATACAAATTATTTAGACTTTATTGTTGTTGAAAAATACATAATTCTATATGTAAATAAAGTATTTTGGCAACACTTACTAGAAATTTACATCAAAGGGGGTGTAGTAGAAGTAAAGTATTTACTTCTACATAAACATGACTTATTGGAGAAGTTTTAAAGAAGGCAAATGGCAAGAAGAAATTAACGTTAGAGATTTCATCGTTAATAACTACACAGAATACACAGGAGATGACTCTTTCTTAGCAGGTCCAACAGCTGATACAACAGCACTTTGGGAACAACTTAGCGAACTTATGCTTAAAGAAAGAGAAAGAGGATGTTTCGCAGATACAAAAACTGTAGCAACAATCACTTCTCACGCAGCAGGATACATTGACAAAGCAAAAGAAAAAATCGTTGGTCTTCAAACAGATGCACCACTTGTAAGAAGCTGTCATCCATTCGGTGGGATGAGAGTAGTAGAAAATGCGCTTAAAGCATATGACTACGAAGTAGATCCAGAAATGAAAGAGATCTTCACAAAATACAGAAAAACACACAACCAAGGTGTATTCGATGTTTACAATAAAGACATCCGTACAGCTCGTAAAGTTGGGGTTGTAACAGGACTTCCAGATGCTTACGGACGCGGACGTATCATCGGTGACTACAGAAGAGTAGCGCTTTACGGAGTTGATAGACTTATTGCTGAAAAAATGAAAGCTAAAGAAGCTAAATCAGTAATGTTCACAGCTGAAACAATGAGAGATTGTGAAGAACTTGCAGAACAAATCAAAGCATTAAACGAACTTAAAGAGTTAGGTGAAATGTACGGATTTGATTTATCAAGACCAGCTGAAAACTTCCAAGAAGCTACTCAATGGTTATATCTTGCATACCTTGCAGCAACAAAAGAACAAGATGGTGCAGCGATGTCAATCGGACGTACATCTACATTCTTAGATATTTACGCTGAAAGAGATTTACAAGAAGGTAAATTAACAGAACAAGAAGTTCAAGAAATCGTTGACCAATTCATCATGAAACTTCGTATCATCAGATTCCTTAGAACACCAGAATACAACGAATTATTCTCAGGAGATCCAACATGGGTAACAGAATCACTTGGTGGTATGCTTGAAGATATGAGTGCATCACTTGTAACTAAAAACAGCTTCCGTTACCTTCACACACTTTACAACATTGGACCAGCTCCAGAACCAAACTTAACAGTACTTTGGAGTGAAAGCTTCCCACAAGGTTACAAAGACTTCTGTGCAAAAGTATCTATCGATACATCAGCTATCCAATACGAAAATGATGATTTAATGAGACCACAATTCGGTGATGACTACGGTATCGCTTGTTGTGTATCTCCAATGAGAATCGGTAAACAAATGCAATTCTTCGGAGCACGTGCTAACCTTGCTAAAGCTGTTCTTTACGCGATCAACGGTGGTGTAGATGAAAAAACAGGTATCAAAGTAGTACCAGGTATCGAACCAATGACAGATGAATATTTAGATTACGATAAAGTAATGGCTAACTACGAAATCACAAAACAATGGGTTGCTAAAACATATACAGATGCCCTTAACATCATTCACTACATGCATGATAAATATGCTTACGAAAGAATCGAAATGGCACTTCATGACGAAGAAATCTTAAGAACAATGGCTTGTGGTATTGCTGGTCTTGCAGTAGCTACTGACTCATTATCAGCTATCAAACATGCAAAAGTTAAACCAGTAAGAAATGAAGAAGGTTTAGCTGTAGACTTCGTAATCGAAGGTGAATACCCAGCATACGGAAACAACGATGATGCTGCTGACTCAATTGCTGTATCACTTGTAAAAGACTTCATGCAAGAAATCAGAAAACACACACCATATAGAGATTCAGTTTACACACAATCAGTTCTTACTATTACATCAAACGTAGTATACGGTAAGAAAACAGGAGCAACTCCAGACGGACGTAAAGCTGGTGTACCATTCTCTCCAGGGGCTAACCCAATGAACGGTAGAGAAACAAAAGGTGTACTTGCTGCATGTGCTTCAGTTGCTAAACTTCCATTCGAAGATGCAAACGATGGTATCTCTTACACATTCTCTGTTGTACCTTCAACAATCGGTAAAACAAAAGAAGAACAAATTACTAACATGGTTGGTATTTTAGATGGTTACTTCCGTCAAACAGGTCAACACATCAACGTAAACGTACTTCACAAAGACGTATTATTAGATGCTATGGATCACCCAGAAAAATACCCACAACTTACAATTCGTGTATCAGGATACGCTGTAAACTTCGTTAAATTAACAAGAGAGCAACAATTAGACGTAATCAGCCGTACATTCCACGAAAGAATGTAATCATTTTAACCAAAATCCCATATAGCGAGATTAGATAATTTCCAAATAAAAAATTAAATTTCCTCATTTAAAAATAGATTAACACCCTCAAGAGAGTCCCAAACAATCTTGAGGGTGTTTTTTATTTAGGTATAGAGAAATGATCAGATATTAAGACCTTCAGGGGATTATGCTTGCTTAAAGTTATAAAAAATGTTAGTGTAATGAGAAGAATGATAGAAAAGGAGCTGCTGCTAAAAGAGATGCTTAGAGAAATATATAATAAAATTGCTGATGGACAAGATGTACGTAAAAATTTAATTGAGCTTAGGAAGCTTTTAAAGGATAAAAATAACGTCCTTGCTTTTCAATATTTCTTAGGAGGAGACTATACATTACTTGAAGACCTCTTAGAAAATGAAGATGCTAAAACACGTAAAAATGTGGCTTTAATTATGGGTGAATTAAAAGTGCCTGAGTTTAGAAGTAAACTTTACTCAGCTTATGAACGTGAAGATAAATTATTTGTAAAAGTGGATTACTTAGAAGCACTTAAGGGATTTGATTATAGTGATTTAAGTGATAAGCTTAAAGCACGTTTAGAGTACCTTACAACAGGTGAGTTTGAAGAAACAAGTATGAAACATATCAATGAAGAGAAACGTGCTTTAACAGAAATGCTTTTAAAAGTAGAAAAGCCAAGAATGCATAAATTCACAGGATATGATGCACTTTCTGATTTAATTCTTTTAACAAATCGTGATTATAGAGAAGTAACATTAGACCAAATTAAAAACGGAAATGCTAAAGTATTTAATGCAGGTGTTATGGTACGTACAAGAGATTTAAATGAGATTTTAAATATTCGTACGTACACAGAAATGTTATTTAGACTTAGAAATGTACCTACAGTAGCAATGGAGCCAGCGGCTATTGCAGAGGCACTTTGTAAAGGTGGTTTATTAGAGTTCTTAAATGAAAGACATGAAGGGATTACCCCATACTACTTTAGATTAGAAGTTAAAAGCAAAATGTTGCTTGATAAGAAAAGTGACCTTACTAAAAAGATTGCAAGTCAGTTAGAAGAAAAATCAGGTAGAAAGCTTATTAATTCAACTTCTAGCTATGAGTTTGAAATTCGTTTAATTGAAGGTAAAGATGGTGTATTCAATGTACTTCTTAAACTTTATACAATTAAAGATGAGCGCTTTAGTTATAGAAAAGAAGCAGTGGCAGCAAGTATTTCACCGGTTACAGCAGCTCTTGTAAGTAAGCTTGCAGAGCCTTATCTCGTAAAAAATGCACAGGTTTTAGATCCATTCTGTGGCGTAGGGACAATGCTTATTGAACGTAACAAGCTAGTGCCAGCTACACCAATGTATGGGATTGATAGCTTTGGACAGGCTATTGATAAAGCTATTATTAATTCAAGAGCAGCGCATATGCCTATTAATTTTATTAACCGTGATTTCTTTGACTTTAAACATGGTTATTTATTTGATGAAATCTTTACGAATATGCCAGCACAAACAGGGCGTAAAAGTGAAGATGAGCTTATGATGCTTTATCATGATTTCTTTAATAAAGCTTTAGAAGTATTAAAAGATGAAGCGCTTATTGTGATGTACACAAGAAATAAAGAAATGGTAGAACGTGAAGTAAGAGCACGCGAAGCATATGAAGTGCTGAAGAAATTTGAGATCTCTAAAAAAGAAGCTGCATATGTATATATTTTAGCTGTAAAACAATAAAAATTTATAATAAAAATGACTTTTCCTTGTAGAAAAAACCAATTATGGTCGATATATCTTTGAGGAAAAGTTTTTTTTAATAAATTTATTATCTCTTGTTTCCAAAATGCATAAAATATGGTAAAATGTGACTTATTAAGGCTGTATATAACAGAGGAGTTTAATGTAGAGGGTTAAATAACATGGATAATAATAAGTTGAATACTAAAATATCTTTAAGAGAACAAGATATTTTAGGGGAAGTAAGTAATATTTGCATGGGTACTGCGGCAAGTACATTATTTACGATTTTAAATAATCGTAAAGTATCAATTACAACACCCCATGTTTGTATCTTAGGGCATGAAGAAATTGAAACATACTTTGCAAATGAAGCAGTAGCTACAGCAATTGAATCAGTAGAGGGGGTAAAAGGTACTAATCTACTTGTTTTAAAAGAAGATGATGTAAAGATTATTACAAATTTAATGATGATGGGACCTGGAATTGCAGAAGAAGGGCCAATCACAGAATTACATTTAAGTGCTGTCTCGGAAGCGATGAATCAAATGATGGGTTCTTCGTCAACAGCTCTTTCACAAATGTTAAATACATTAGTGGATATTAGTGCACCAAATGCAATGATTATCAAAGATAAAAAGGGTTGGATGAAAGAGATTGCAAGTGATATTGATGATGCAGTTGTGATTTCATTTAAAATGGAAATTGAAAACACATTAGATAGTAACATTGCACAGATTATATCAGTAGATTTTGCAAAAGAACTTATTGCAAATTTAGACCAAACTAAACTATAAATACATAAATAAGTAAAGGGAAAAGAAAATGGCAAATAGAATTGTAGTAGTAGATGATGCAGCATTCATGAGAATGATGTTAAAAGATATTTTAGTAAAAAATGGATTTGACGTAGTAGGTGAAGCTGAAAATGGTTTAAAAGCTATCGAAGCTTATAAAGAACATACACCAGACCTTATGCTTATGGATATCACAATGCCAGAACTTGATGGTATTGGGGCAGTTAAAAAAATCAAAGAACTTGATGCAAATGCTAAGATCGTTATGTGTTCAGCAATGGGACAACAAGCAATGGTATTAGAATCTATCCAAGCTGGAGCAAGAGACTTCATTGTAAAACCATTCCAAGCAGAACGTATTATTGAAGCTGTAAATAAAGTACTTGGTAAATAATTAATTTTTACGAAGAAGAGGACTTATAATAATTATATAAGTTCTCTTTTTTTATTGTCTTTATAATATTTTAACTAAATTAAGTGTTTTTTAACTAAATTAAGTAATGGGAAATATTGTGGTAAAATGACGAATGTGATAATGTTTTTGAGGATAAGAAAGAGATAGGAGAATTTATTTTATGATTAATAAAAAAATGCTTACATATGGACTAGTTGCCATAATGACAATGAGTTCAGCTCCAGTACAGCTTTTTGCACAAACAGCAAATAATGATGCCTCAATTATTGCTAAGCAAGGAGCGCCATTAACAACAGAATCTGCATTAGAAACAGCTTTTGCAGAGACACGTAAAAAACAGACATATACTGAAAGAGAAGAAAGTTTAATTACAGTAACTAAAGATGGTGAAATTACACAAAGCTTTGACATTTCATATAAATGGGATGAGAGCTGGTTCTTCCAAGATAATACTGCATTTAATCAAGAGTTAGCAAAAGCATCATCAATTTTAGCAGCACTTTCATACTACTCTTCACAAATTGACCTGCAAGTAAATGAAGAGAGTGCATCAACATATGCTTATGCATTTGATAGTGAAGATGGGGATATCAACAATATATCAGGTATTAGAAAAGTACTTGAATCTCATAAGTTAAAAGATGTTAAAGAATATAACTTAAGAAATTTTGCAGATGATGAACATGTTGCACAATTTAATGTTGCGCACAAAAAAATAGGCAAAGGTAAAGATAAAAAAGAACTGGTTGTAATTAGTATTCGTGGTACAAGGGGAGAAATGGAATGGCTTAGTAACTTTGCAATGGGTCAAGACTCAGAGTTTGGTAACGTCTCAGAATGGACAGAAAAACAAAATCACATGGGATTCGATATTGCAGCTAACAGAATCGTTGAACTTGTAAATGAATACATGAATCAATACAAGGTAAAAGGTGATGATGTAACATTTTGGATTACAGGACACTCTAGAGGAGGGGCACTTGCTAACCTTGTAGGTAAAAAATTAGAAGATCAAAACTTTGATACATATACATATTCATTTGCGACACCTAATACAACATTAGATGTAGATGCACCAAATCAGTATCCAAGTATTTTTAACATTGTAAATGAAGATGATCTTGTACCAGCTGTACCATCTGAAGCATGGGGATTCACAAAATATGGTCAAACATTTAATGTAGATATGACAGAAGACTTAAAACCTCTTTGGAAAGATATGGTAGGGGAAAAATATACAACAGAATCTGCATCAGGTCTTACATCTACACTTAATGCTTTAGGAGATATCATTAGTGATAGAAATGAAGCACATATTTATGGTGAAGACTTATCACAATATACAGTAACGAAATCATTTACATCAGTAGAGAAGAGAGCACAAGCATTAGCATCTATTCCAGAAGCATGTATGCCATATGCAGAAATCGAACTTTATGAATCAGTAAATGTATTTGGTAAAACAACTTACAATTATAAAATGCTTCAAAAGCCAATGTACTTTATTACAGCTGCTGGATTAAACTTAGCAGGGACAATGGGGCCACTTGAATTTGTTGCATTTGATGTAGCAAATGCTTATAAGACATCTAAATTAAGATTAATGGCTTCAGGTATTGCTGGGCTTTCTCACCCACACTATATGGAAACATATATCCTTTTAGCAGATAACATGTAAATTAAACATTTAAGAACATTAGAACAAGCCTCAGTAGCAGCTAGTTATATTGATGAAAAGTAAATATTAATATAGAAGAAAAGGTTATTATAATATAAATTATTTTATATTATAATAACCTTTTTGTTTATATAAATGGTTAAAAATGTAACACAAAGATTTATATTGATTAAAAAGCTTTAAGTATTATACAATCATAAATGGAAATTTAAAGTACTATGTATCATCGGGGGAGATATGTAGTTAAAGGAGATGTGTACATGAGTATTTTAAAGAATCAGAAGGTAATATGGATGTGTTTGATTGTGGCAGTAGTGGCTAGTTTAAGTTTAAAAAATCATATTAATTTAACGGCCCAAGAAATGCAGATAGGACAGGAAGAAGCGCATGGAGAGCTAGATGAAAGAGCTATTTTTGCCTGTGTAGAAGGGGATGATATACAAGGTGATGGAAGTATTGAAAAGCCTTATAAAAGTATAGAAAAAGCTCTAAATAATACTAGCCCAGGACAAACACTCTATATAAGGGGAGGTGTATATACTCAGGCTATCACATTCAAAAAATCAGGAAAAGAAAATGCATATATTAAAGTTTGTAATTATCCAGGAGAGGAAGTAATATTTGATTACAGTGAGTGTAATAAGGAAATTATGATGAACCTTGGCGGTCAATCGTATATTCATATAGAGGGTTTAGAGTTTAGAAATAATAAAAATAAATGGATTTATGGTTTCTATTTAGGTGATGGAGAACATCATATTACCATTAAGAATAATAAGATTCATGATTTATATGCATCTAAGCCAAGTTCAACAAGTTCTGGAGCTAATGCAATTATATGTTATGGAGGAAGAGCAGATAAGAGCATTAACAACATTTTAATAGAAGGCAATGAAGTGTATGATTGTAACACTGGTTGGTGTGAAGCAATTTCTATAACAGGGAATTGTGAGTACATAAGTGTAATCAATAATAATGTAAGAAATACAGGAAATATAGGAATAGATTTTGCTGGTAACTTCGGTTATTGCAGTGATATGAGTTTAGATCAGCCACGATACTGTGAAGCTATAGGAAATGTGATTTCAAATGAAAATAGTCCTAATGCAACTAGTTATGGTCTTTATGTGGATGGAGGTAGAGATATTTTATTTGATAGAAACATTATTTATGATTGTGCAGGTGGGATAGAGGTGGGTGCAGAAGAACCTTCAGATTATCCTACAAAGAATATTATTGTAAGAAATAATCTTGTTTACAATAATATAGAAAATGGTATTACTGTAGGTGGTTATTACATTGGTGGTGGCAAGGCAAAAAATATAAAGATTTATAATAATACAGTTATTAATAACGGAGCAGAAAATGGTGAACTTGTAGTGTCTATTGTAGATGGATTAGAGGTTGCCAATAATATTTTTTATACAAATGAGAGAAAACCTTTTATTAATAGTCCATTCAAAAGGACTTATACAAAGAATGTAAAATTTAGTCATAACGTATATTATAGTAGATATAATGAAGAAGAAGCTGAATTTGAAATACAAGGCAAAGGAATTAGTGGCATTGCAAACTGGCGTGAAGCATATGAAACATCTGCTATATTTGGTGAGCCTGAGTTTAAAAATATGTCAGATTACCAATATGCTTTAGTGAAAGGTTCTATTTATAATAAATAATAGCTATAAGAAAGCTGAAATGTTAAAGGTGTATAGAGCCTTTAACATTTCAGCTTTTTTATTCAACATAAAGCACTAAAGTACTTTTAAAATATTAAATATATATTAATATATAATTATAAATAAATGTTTAGGAAGACATGATTCTTATATTTTTAATTGGGGGGATAAGATGGAAAAATATATTAGGAATAGGCAACAAAGAACAATAATACTTATATCAATTACTGTACTTATGATTATGCAATTAGTAACCCCAGCAATAGTTATTAAGAATTTACAGGCACATAGGTGTGAGGAAGCAAGTTGTGAAACTGTACAAAGTGAGAATGTTATTAAGGAGACAGGTTTATTTAAAACTTCTAAGAAGCATTCAGATACAAGCTATATGACATCTTACACACTAGATTATTCATGGTTTTTTGAAGATAACTTGCGTTTTAATGAAGAATTATGTCATACGGCGGCTATGTGGTCTGCGTTAGTATATGATGGATATAGTTTTAATGGAAAGACTATGGAAGAAACATTAGCACGTTATATGGATGGATATGAATACATTGATATACAAGGCAATGAATCAGATGTACATGGGGTACATGCCTATATAGGGCATAAGCTTATTAAATATGATCAAAAAATCAAAGAGGTTGTCATGATTACTATACGAGGAACTGCTGAGAGAAGTGAGTCAATAAGTAACTTCGATATAGGTAGTACAAACCAATATAATCTTGAAGAAGACTGGACAAATGTTAATAATACGAAGGGATTTGATATAGCAGCAACTAGAGCTTTAAGAGAGATTAATAAGTATATAGAAATGCAGCTAGATAAAAATGTAACAGATAAACCAGCTGTTTTCCTTACAGGACATTCTAGAGGTGGTGCTATAGCCAATATTTTAGCCAATAAAATGTATATTCAAAGTAATATAGGAGACATATATGCCTATACCTTTGCTTCACCCAATACAACTACAAGTGCAGATGCCAGGCAGTTATGTCCATACATATTTAATATAGTGAATGAAGAAGACCTTGTGCCATGCCTACCACCCAAAAAATGGAGGTTTGATAGATATGGACGTACTATCTCTAAAAAATTAAATGAAGTTGAAAGAGCAGATTTTAAAAATAAAGTAGGTAAGAAATATCGTACCCCTACAACAGAAGAGCTAGAAGATATTGTACAGGTATTTGCGCAGACATCAGAAAACAGAGATGTGTGCTATAAACAAGGAGATGTCTCGCCAGTAACATTGACTAAAAGGCAATATGAAAATCTAGACGTAGAATTGAAGGATTATTATAGTGTAGTGGTTAATCCTAGAGACCCTAATAAATATGATTTATATCAGCAGCCCATGTATTTTATGACATTATTAGGGACTGTAGCAAATGCAGAAGATAATATCAGTGAAAAGAAAAAGTTTGTTTTAAATAATGTAGCCAAAGAGTATGCACCAGCTAAATGGAAGTTTATAAAATCTTCAGCTAAAATAAAAGATGCACATTACCCAGATACATATATTATCATTAGTAAAATGCACAGTTAAGTATTTGGAGGTAAGTAAGTTTTAATAACTATTTGAATCTGAATAGAAAAAGGAGTTGTTTACAAGATTTTGTGGACAACTCCTTTTTTTGTTTGGATAACAAATTATGTGTATCATTTTGCACTGGCACTATTTTATGACATGAGTGCACATCGACATATTATGGTTACTGTTTCAAAGAAGCACCAAGTAGCAATGTCAGAAAAGCTGTATGTTTATAGTTCACCTGCAGAAAGGTTGCCAATGAATCTAGGTGGAAAGCTAACATCAGGTGAAATTGAAATTTATATGGATCATAATGTGCATGAACATTAATAAATAGGGGGAGAGAGTATGAAGAAAGAATCACGTAGTAAAGGTTGCGGAAAGGAAAAAAAACGTCCACATAGACCAGATCCATCTAAGTCACGAAGATCTAGATTACCTGAAGTGAGCGGCGGCTTGTCAGGTGGAGAATTAGACGGAAATTTAGTAAGAGAGGAATTAGCTGCGGGGTTAGCAGAGCATATGGGGGAATCAGCTTTAATCGTACTAGATGCAGCACAACTTAATATATTAAATCAGGTATTTAGACCTATTATGTGTGGTCAAATTATTGAAGTTGGAAGTGAATATGTAGTACTTCACAATGTAAATATTAAAATGAGTAATGCACCGGAATTTATTTTTCCAACAGATTTAGTTATTCCGTTAGTAAACGTTGTATGGTTTTTAGCACCATATGATTGTTCAGTTAGATTTTCACTTTATTAATAGGGGGGAGAAAAAGTGGAAGAGTCATTATTTGATAAATTAATAAATGGTGAAGGTAATAAGATTCTTGTTATGACAGAAGCATTTCCATTCTTTATAGTAGGGACATTAGAAGAAGTAGGGACATCATGCATTAGTATAACGGCTGAATTTGGCGTACCTGCACCACTTAAAGGACAACTTTTTAACATTCAATTAGAGCATATATCTGCATTTTTTGTAGAACAAGTACCAGGGGAAATACCAGCTATTTAGGCAGATAGGGGGCGTTGTAAATGGTGATTAGACATTTTGATATATCAGCCATTCAAGTTCCTATTGTCTATAATAAGTATGGGGATGTGGACCCGAATGGACTTATGTATATATTAGATGAAAATAAAGAGAAAGTAAAAGAGCAGATTAGGCAGTGCCCAGGAACCTTTGTCAATTTAGTGCAGCCTTTGGTTATACGTGTGCATGAAGGAGATACAGTAGAAATTAAATTTACCAATGAATTATGTTTTGCAGCATCTATGAATGTAAAAGCACTGCCATATAAGGTGCAACAATCTGATGGTGCTTTTGTAGGGGGAAATGTGAGCACACTAGCTCAGCCTAATGAAAGCATTGTGTATAGATGGCAAGCAGAATTTCAGGGGGCTTTTCACTTTAGTGATTTAGGCAATCCATTAAGCTCAGAAATAGGTAGCAATTTGCATGGTTTATTTGGTGCAATTGTTGTAGAAGCACCAGGAAGTACCTGGACAGATCCTCAAACGGGATGTCCACTTAAGAGTGGTGTCTTTGCAGATATTCATCATCCTTTTAAACCGGATTTTAGGGAATTCGTTACAATCTTTCATGATGAAGCCCCAGTTAAGAATAGATTTGGAGAAACACCAGTAGATCCAATGACAGGTTTTCATTCTATGACGCGCTCTATTAACTATCGTGCAGAACCTATGCGTAATCGTATGAATCTTATTATGGAAGGCGTAGTATGTCCTTACTGCGAAGGTGAAGAAGTGCATCATGACTCATGGGTATTTGGTGATCCACCACCTACGGTACTTCCTAGATGTTATAGGGCAGACCCTGTAAGATGGTATGCAATTCATGGTGGTGTAAAGGAAACCTATATTTTCCATTTACATTTGCAGCAATGGTTATCTGAACCTACTGTACAAGAATCTTTCTTAAATGATTCCCGTGCATTAGGTCCAGGAGAGACAATTGGATTTGATATTTTGTATGGTGCAGGTAGTTTACAAAAAGCATATGGGGATGTTATTTACCATTGCCACCTATATCCTCACTTTGATGAAGGTATGTGGGGAATTCAACGTATTCACGATGTATTAGAAGATGGAAGTAGGTTTTATCCAGATGGTACACCGATTACGAGATTAATGCCACTTCCAGATAGGCCATGTCCACCAAGACCGACTGCAGAGCGTCCTGGCTTTCCATTTTTTATTCCAGGAAAGGTAGGCTGTAGAAGCCCAGTACCACCTATTGGATATGATAGAGATTTTCCAATTACTCAGTTAGAGAAAAATGCCTTAGCTGATAATTGGAAGGAAGGTGCACTTTTTGTTAATCCATGTCCACCAGATGCACCAATACGTCGTTATGATATTGTAGGCATTCAAAGAAATATTGTTTATAATGAAGCCAATTGGCATGATCCTGAAGGTAGGTTCTATGTATTAGCGGAAGATGAAGAAGCGGTTATGAACGGTACCAAGAATCCGGAGCCACTTTTTATTAGGGCATTAGCTGGAGAGTGTATAGAAATTCATTTTACAAATAAGTTTCCTGAGGAGTTAGGCCCTAATGCTTTCCAAATTTTAGTGCATACTTTATTTGCATCTACTCATGTACACTTTGTTAAGTTTGATGTATTATCATCTGATGGTGCCAATACGGGTTGGAATTACTTTACTGGAGCAGCGCATAACTAAACTGTAATCTTTAGATGGTATGCAGATGTAGAACTTAAAGTTTGCTTTTTCCATGATCACCTTTTTGCAAATTCAGTACAATTACATGGTTTATTTGGCGGCATGATTATCGAGCCAGAAGGTTCAAGTTTCTTTGACTCTCATACAGGAATACCTACTACAGCAGGAACACAGGTAACTATTAGAAATCCATTTATTCCTAACTTCAGAGAGTTCTGTTTAGCAGTACATGACTGGATACCAGCTTATGATAATAATAATGAGCCACTTAATCCGCCAGAGGAGCCAGGTATGATGGAGGATATGGGTGTTGTAGCCTTTAACTATAGAAGTGCACCATTTCAAATTAGAGAGGGAGATCCTGCCTATGTATTTAGTTCTTATGTACATGGGGATCCAAAGACACCAGTATTTGAGGGATATGCAGGAGATCCTGTTAGGGTAAGATTAATTGATGGTGCTCATGAAGAATCTCATGCAATTAACTTCAATCGTTATATGTGGCATAGAGACAGAACAGATGTAGATTCACCAATTATACAAGAACAGCATATTGGTATTTCAGAAACATTTACCTTTGAATTTTCATTAGACAGTTTAAGTGGCAATAGAGACTTTGATGTCCTTTATTATTCAGGTGGTATGGATGATTTATGGCTAGGTACTTGGGGAATTACTAGAGTAAGAGGCAAACGAATACCTAACTTAACACCTCTTGGCGATAGACCACTTTTACCTGGTAGAATAGAGCCATTACCTCAAAAAACAGGAGAAAAACCACCTAGGGCAACTAATCCAGGTAATCCATTCCCTAAAGGTACGAAGGTAAAATACTATAAGGTAGCAGCAATTCAATCTAAGATAATGTATAACAAATTTGGTGATAATGACCCATATGGTATGGTGTTTGTAGACTATAGAGATGTACCACAATTTCCAGAAGTACCAGTTCAAGTGCCTTGGCCTTACAGTCCAAGAGTATCTATGAATAGTCAAGGCGCAGAATATGACGTATTAGGTTCTGATGGGGCTACTGTAGGATTTAATCCAGATCAAACAATAGGTGTAGGAGAATCTATTACCTATAGATGGTTTTATCCAGAAACGACGACTCAGGCTATAGTAGTAGATATGGGAGATGTAATGAATCACAGAAAACATGGCCTATTTGGTGGTATTAATGTAGCAGAAATGGGATCTAAACATTATAATCCATTTACAGGCAAGAAATGTGATGTAGGGGATTAGTTTATTATTCACAATCCATTTTTACCAGATTACAGGCAGTTTATGTTACTCATACACAATGGTATTTATATGGAAGATAAAAATGGTGAACTTCTTCCAAAATTCTTCTTTAATCCAGAGTTAGGACCAGCTGATGAAGAATTTGATACAGAAGACCAAGGTATGAAAGGATATAATTTACGAAGTGAACCATTTTATAATAGATTATTACAAAATCCGAATATAGGAGAAGTATTTAGATCTATTGATTTAGAGGATATATCAACACCAATATTCTATGCAAATCCGGGTGATCCTGTTACCTATAAACTGCTAATGCCAGCAGAAAAGCCAAGAGCAACGAGCTTTTACTTGCATGAACATGCTTATCAAAGTGAAAGTGAAAATATTAATTCGCCAATTATAGGTGCAAGAGGTGCCATAACAATAGGTGGTACGTATAAGAGTGAAATGTTAGCTGGTGCAACAGCAGGTATAGGGCAACCAGGAGATTATATGTATCAATCAGCTAATATTAGATGGGATATTGAGGAAGGTATGTGGGGCATTATGCATGTAGATAGAGAAGACGAGATTGTAGTTCCACTAAAAGATTAAATAGGCTTATTTTCTATTCGGATAACTTAAGCGAGAGAAAAGTAGAAGGAGCTGCTTGCAAAGTTTATTTTGCAAGCAGCTCCTTTTCATGCCTCGTATCTATTAAGTTTATTGCCATTCAGTGTCTTCTACTTTAAGTCCCGGGATAGAAGAAGCTTTAAAGACAGGATCTTGAATACCTTGTTGACGTTGTTTTTTATAATCTTTTAAACAAGCAATAGATTGACCACTTAATATAGTAATAGTGATAAGGTTGATAATGGCCATAAGTCCCATGAAGACATCGGCTAAATCCCAAACGATAGAAACTTTAAGAATTGAACCAATTAAAACCATTGTGATAACTAAAACACGATAAATATTCATAAATGTTTTATTGTATTTAATAAATTCAATGTTAGATTGCCCGTAATAATAGTTTCCAACAATAGAACTAAATGCAAATAATAAAATACAAATAGCAATGAAATAACTTCCGAAATTACCAAATTGAGCTGTTAATGCAGCTTGAGTAAGTTCAATACCTGTTAAATTTGTATTTGTATAATCACCAGCAAGTAAGATGATGAATGCTGTACAGCTACAAATAATAATTGTATCTACGAATACACCAAAGGCTTGAATAAGTCCTTGTTTTACAGGGTGGCTTACAGTAGCAGTAGCAGCAGCATTAGGAGCACTACCCATTCCGGCTTCATTAGAGAAGAGCCCTCTTTTAACACCATACATAATTGTTCCGGCAATACCACCTACACCTATTTCACGAAGTCCAAAAGCATTTTCGAAGATAAGTGCAAAAACACCAGGAATCTCTTTAATATTAAGAAGCATGACGAGAACAGCAACAGCAACATATAAAAGGGCAAAGATTGGTACAATTACTTCAGATACTTTTGCAATACGTTTAGTACCACCAAAAATTACAATGGCAGTTACAATACTAATAATAATACCTAGCACAAGTTTATTAATGCCAAATGCAGAACTAAAAGCAGCTGTAATTGTATTTGATTGTACCGCATTGAAGATAAGTCCAAAACTAATAGTGATAAGTGCAGCGAAGATAATACCTAACCAACGCATACCAAGTCCCTTTTCCATGTAGTAAGCTGGACCACCACGGAAACCAACTTCATCTTTGGATTTATAGATTTGTGCAAGGGTGCTTTCGATGAAGCTAGAAGCAGCACCTAAAAGGGCGATGAGCCACATCCAAAATACAGCACCAGGGCCACCAAAGGCGATGGCAATCGCAACGCCTGCAATATTACCAGTACCTACACGAGAAGCAGTACTGATACAGAAAGCTTGAAATGAAGAAATGCTATTTGATTTTTTGTCAGATTTGCCAATGCCATCACCAAGTAAACGAAGCATTTCTTTAAAGTACGAAAATTGAACAAAGCCTGTTCGAATAGTAAAGTAAACACCTAAAACAATCAAGGGAATAATAAGTAGATTACCCCAAAGGATGTTGTTAAGTGTTTGGACAAGTTGATTTAAAAAGTCCATAATATCTGCCATCCTCCTGTAGTCTATAAGCGTGCGAGAATATCACGCAATATGAATATGTGTTTAAGTTATTATATTTGAAAATTGGTACTTCGTCAAATAAGTGTCTCTATATTGTAGCTAAATAATACATGTATAAAAAAGCTAAAAGTAAAATATGTTATAAAATTTCCATTAACTGGTCGTGACATCACTAAAACATTAGATAATTAGTGTAAAAATACAGAGGTTTTTTAACTTGTCATGACAAGTTGGGGGGTAAAACGTGACATGATAGGTTAAAGCAATTGTTGCGCAGCTTAACTAGGTATAGAATGAAACTCGGAAAGGGGGTATGAACATGAGAAGAAAAATCATGGGCTTACTAGTAGTAATTGCTATGTGCTTTTCGCTAATACCAGCTAATTGCGTTTTTGCAGCACAAGTAATTACAGAAAACAAGACCGGTAATCAAAGTGGCTATGACTATGAGTTATGGAAAGATTACGGAAATACTAGCATGACACTAAATAGTCCAACAACATTTAGTTGTCAATGGAGTAACATTGGTAATGCGTTATTCCGTATCGGTAAGAAATTTGGTTCAACTAAGACTTACCAAGAACTTGGTAATATCTCTGTAAACTATGCATGTGATTACAAACCAAATGGTAATTCATACTTATGTGTTTATGGATGGACTCAAAGTCCTTTAGTTGAATACTACGTTGTAGACAGTTGGGGTACTTGGAGACCACCTGGAGCAACACCAAAAGGACAAATCACAGTGGATGGTGGTACTTATGATGTATATGAAACAACTAGAGTAAATAAACCATCAATCGAAGGCGACACAACATTCAAGCAATATTGGAGTGTACGTACATCTAAGAGAACAAGTGGAACCATTTCTTTAAGTGAACACTTTAAGAAATGGGAAGCAATGGGACTTAAGATGGGTAAAATGTATGAAGCAGCATTAACAGTTGAAGGTTACGAAAGTAGCGGTAGTGCTAATGTAACTAAAAATGATATTGTAGTTGGTGGATCAGTATCACCACAACCAGAAAATCCATCACAACCACAAAATCCAACAACACCAGTAGGAAACTACGCAACATTAAAAGATGGTTGGTACTACATAAAAGACAATAACTCACAAAAATACCTTCAAGTAAAAGGTAATACAGGTGCAGATGGTCAAAATGTAGAAATCGGAACAGGTACTGGTGCACAAGGCCAAAAATGGTATTTAAAAAATGTTGGAGATGGATATGTAACACTTAAGAATGGTACAGGATATGCTTTAGACGTAGTTAATGGTGAAAATGAGGACAGTACAAATGTTCAAGTTTACACAGTTCATGGTCTTGACGGACAATTATTTAAGTTATTAAAAACACAAAAAGATGGTGTATATGGTATCGTAACAAAATGCTCAACAGATACTAAAGGATTAGATGTAGAAGATAAATCTACAGCTGATGGCGCAAATGTACAACAATACTCTTATTATGGTGGAGCTAACCAAGTATGGGTGTTAGAGTCTTGTGATAATACAAAACCAACAGAGCCAACAGACCCAACAGACCCAATAGGTCCAGTAGGTAATTACGCAACATTAGAAGATGGTTGGTATTATATTAAAGATAACAACTCTCAAAATTACCTTCAAGTAGCAAATAATACAGGTTCAGATGGTCAAAACGTAGAAGTTGGTAAAGGAACAGGCGTTGAAGGTCAAAAATGGTACCTTAAAAACGTTGGAGATGGCTATGTAACACTTAAGAATGGTACAGGATATGCTTTAGACGTAGTTAATGGTGAAA
>USPX01000019.1 GCA_900556665.1 uncultured Eubacteriales bacterium | reverse complement strand
TAATTCATCATTCATCATTCATCATTCATAATTCATCATTATCTAAGGGGGTTTTTAGATGATTAACTACATATGGTTTATTATGATTTTCTTTGGTTTATTGGTGGGGGTTTTGTCTGGAAATGGTGAAAATATGTCTAATGATATTATTTCATCCATAGAAAGTACAGTAACATTTGTGGTAGGACTTACAGGTCTAATGTGTTTTTGGTGTGGAGTAATGAAGGTAGCAGAAAAAAGTGGATTTACTGAAAAGTTAGCGAAAATAATGAAGCCTGTATTAAAATTGATATTTAAAGATGCTGCTAAAGATGAAAAAGCTTTAGGAGCTATAGTAATGAATATAACAGCAAATATGATGGGTCTTGGAAATGCAGCAACACCTTTTGGTATAAAGGCTATGGAAGAAATGCAACGTCTAAATAAGGATAAGGAAAAGGCATCTAATGATATGTGTTTATTTTTAGTATTAAATGCAGCTTGCATACAACTTGTGCCATCTACTGTTATTTCAATTAGAGCTACGGCAAATTCCAGCAATCCAGGAGTGATTATAATTCCTGCAATAATTTCAACGGCAATTGCTTCTATATGTGGAGTAATTTGCTGTAAGGTTCTTCAAAAGTACTTTTAATTTGGAGGTAAAATGTTTAATTATATAACCAAAAGTATTATACCTATAATAGTATTTATAATAATAACTTATGGAATGATAAAAGGTAGAAAAGTATACGAATGGTTTGTTGAGGGTGCTAAAGAAGGATTAAAGGTCTGTGCCAATATATTTCCATATTTATTAGCGATGATAGTGGCAGTGAATATATTTAGAAGTGCTAAATTATTAGATCTTGTTAATAATTTTATATCGCCTGTAGCAAGTATTATAGGATTACCTAAAGAAGTTGTTCCTTTAGTATTAATAAAGCCCTTATCTGGTAGTGGTGCCATGGGAATCTTTACAGATATATTAAATAATTATGGTGCTGATAGCTTTATTGGACTTGTAGCATCTGTAATAATGGGAACAACAGAAACAATTTTTTATACTGTAACAGTATATTTTGGTGCTATAAAAATAAAAAAAGTACGTCATACTGTATGGGCAGCTGTTATGGCAGATATGGTAGCAATAATTATGGCAATTTTGATGGTAAAGCTATTAATATATTGAGTTTCCAAAATATGTAGAAATATTATAGCCTTTGTATTTTTATTTAGTTATAATAAAAATAAATAATTTCAAAAGAGGAGGATAAATATGAAAGGACAATTTTATAAAGAAAAAAGACACAAGCTATTAGAAAAAGTTAAGGATAATTCAGTTGTAGTTTTATTTGCAGGGAATGCACCAAAGAAAACTGCCGATGAAGCTTATCCATTTACACCAAATAGAAATTTTTATTATTTAACTGGTGTTGAAGAACCAGATCATATTTTATTAATGAGTAAGATAAATGGTGAAGAAAAGAGTATCTTATTCATCAAAGATATAGATTTAGAACTAGAAAAATGGATAGGAAAAAGCTTAAGAGAAAATGAAGCCTTAGAAATTGCTGGCGTTGATGAAGTTATGTTTAAGAGTGCCTTTGAAGGTTATATTCATAGAGTAATTTCAATTAGAGAAGATTTTAATTTATATTTAGATTTAGAAAGAGATGAATTTAAATCTGTAGATAGTATTTCTCAAACATTTGCCAAAGAAATAATAAGTAAATATCCTCAAGTTTCAGTGAGAAACATATATGCATCTATAGCAGCTTTAAGACTTATTAAAAGTGATGAGGAAATAGAAAATATGAAAGAAGCTATAAAGATCACTATAGCTGGTGTTGAAACATTAATGAAAAATGCAAAAGCTGGAATGAAAGAATATGAATTAGAAGCATATTTTGATTTTAATTGTAAGAGCAAAGGTGTTAAGGATTTAGCTTTTAATACTATTGCTGCTGCAGGAAAAAATGCTACAGTTCTTCACTATGTTGATAATAATTCTGAAATGAAAGATGGAGACTTAATTCTTTTTGATTTAGGTGCACAATATAAATATTATAATGCTGATATTTCTAGAACTTTCCCGGTAAGTGGTAAATTTACGGAAAGACAAAAAGAAGTTTACAATGCAGTATTGAAGGTTAATGAAGAAATAATAAATACAATTAAGCCAGGTATAACAACTGCTGAGCTAAATGCTAAGGCAAATGATTTATTAGGAGAGGCTTGTGTAAGCTTAGGATTATTAGAAGATAAGAAAGATTTTAGAAAGTATTATTTCCATAGTATAGGTCATAGTTTAGGTTTAGATACTCATGATGTAATAATAGATAGAAACTTTACTTTTGAACCTGGTATTGTTTATACAGTGGAACCAGGTCTTTATATACCAGAAGAATCAATTGGTATAAGAATAGAAGATGATATTCTTGTTACTGAAGATGGAGCTATTAATTTAACAAAAGATATGATTAAAACTGTAGAAGAAATAGAAGATTTCATGGAAAAAAATAGAATAAATTAATGAAATTTAAGAAATTCTATTGCATAATAAAAAAATGCTTGTATAATAGAAATTGTAAAAAATGAATAACGTAAGGGTAGAGGCGCAATAATTATCAGTATTACTAATGAGGTAAGCACTATGATTTAGTAAGAAAGGAATTGTTGCCGAAGCATACAACTGATGCTTTAAGGTTGTATAGCTGGGGATGTATAAAATATATGCATCACTGTCACAAATTACATTTGTGTTGAGCTATCATTTGAGGATTTTTATACTTGTATTATTTATGATTATTACAAGCCTTGAGTGTTAACTCAAGGCTTTTTTTAGTTTTAAGATAGGTACCCTTAAGTATATTCATGTAAATATTTAAGGAGGAACAATGTATGAAAAGAAATTTTAAAAGAATCTTTGGCTTAACTATGATGATATTCATGTTATCAACAACATTTGTTTTTGCAGCAGAAGTTGAGCCGGCAGTAAGTAATGCAGATAGATTTGGACTATTTACATTAATACCGCCAATAGTTGCTATAGTATTAGCATTTATAACTAAAAATGTTGTCATTTCATTATTTATAGGAGTTTTATCAGGCGGATTTATTTTGAATCTAACAGGATTTAATGTATTTGGAGCTTTAACACAAGCATTTTTAGATTTTATTGATAGAGCATTAAATTCATTAGCTGATCCATGGAATGCAGGAATTATCATGCAGGTTCTTGTAATTGGAGGAGTTATTAATTTAGTTGCTAAAATGGGTGGAGCAAAAGCTATTGCAGAAGCTTTAGCAAAGAAAGCAAAAACAGCAAAAAGCACACAGCTTATAACTTGGTTTTTAGGAATATGTGTATTCTTTGATGATTATGCAAATTCATTGATTGTTGGTCCAATAATGAGACCAGTGGCAGATAAGATGAAAATATCAAGAGAAAGATTAGCATTTATCATTGATGCAACAGCAGCACCAATAGCTGGGCTTGCTATAATATCAACTTGGATTGGTTTAGAAGTAAGCTTAATTTCAGAAGGATTTGAAACAATAGGTGTTGAAGCTAGTGGATTTGGAGTATTCCTTCAAACAATACCTTATAGATTCTATAACATATTAATACTTGCATTCATTGTAATTACAACAATAACTTTAAGAGAATTTGGTCCAATGAGAAAAGCTGAAATAGCAGCAAGAAAATCAAAGGATTTAGCTGGTGAAGAGGTTGTGGCAACTTCTTCTCATATGGATGAGTTAGAACCAAAAGAAGGTGTAAAGCTAAGCATTTGGAATGCAATTGTACCAATAGGGGCATTAATTATTTCATCTGTAGTTGCTTTTTACTATAGTGGATATTCAACAATAATGGCTGGTGACGATACAGCTATCCAAGCAATAATAACAAATTCACCATTATCTTTTAAAGCAATATTAGAAACTTTTGCAGCATCAGATGCATCAGTTGCATTATTCCAATCAGCATTATTTGCTTCAATAGTTGCAATAATTATGTCAGTATGTAAGAAAATATTTACTATAAGTGAAGCCATTGAAGCATGGGTTGATGGTATGAAGGGGCTTATAATTACAGGAGTTATCCTTATATTAGCTTGGTCATTAGGATCTGTAATAAAGGAATTAGGAACTGCACAGTATTTAGTAGAAGCATTGAATGGAGCTATACCTGCATTTTTATTACCAAGTTTAATATTTGTACTTGGAGCAGTGATTTCATTCTCAACAGGAACAGCTTATGGAACAATGAGTATCCTAATGCCGTTAGCAATTCCATTAGCATATAAAATTAATCCAGAAATGTCATTTGTAATTGTAAGTACAAGTGCAGTATTAACAGGGGCAATCTTTGGGGATCATTGTTCTCCAATATCAGACACAACAATACTTTCTTCAATGGGAGCTGGATGCAATCATATAGATCATGTTAAGACACAAATGTGGTATGCATTATTTGTAGCTGCAATAACTATACTATTTGGCTATATTCCTGCAGGATTTGGACTTCCAATATATATAGTATTACCAATGTCTTTTGTAGCATTATTTATAGGAATAATGATATTTGGTAAGAAAGTAGAAGAAGCTTAAGCAATAAGCATAATAAATAAAAGAGGGCGTTAAATATAGGGGCAAAGAAAAAAGACTTCCAACAGAATTATTAGGGGCAATTCTGTTGGAAGTCTTTTTTTAATGATGAACTTAGATAATTATGAATGATGAGTGATGAATGATGAATTAAGGAATAAACTCAGGGAGTTTAGAAAAAATTAATTTTCAGAAATTCTGTAAGAATTTCACCCTTAATTCATAATTCATAATTCTAAATTCATCATTAAATAGTAAAACTCAGTTCTACTATTTATGTGGTGGAGGAGTAATAAGTGTATTTACTAATATAGAGATTATTATTCCAAGGATTGTCTCACAAGATCTATTTAATGCATAATATAATGGATCAGAGTAAGCATGAGCAGTAGTTACTCCAAGAAATGATATGCATGTTATATTAATTGCACCAGGTCTTTTAACTTTATTACATATTGATATCATAATAATTATTCCGAAGCCAATTAACATATAGATTAGCAATTTGGAGACATATGTATTTGCAATATGATTTTCTAAAAATCTAAATATGAATAAGAATAACAACCCAGAAAATGCTCCAATTATAGTTCCACCGCCACGATTTATGCCTGTATCAACAGAATTTGTAACGGTATCACCTAAACAAATAACTGCTGTAAGGCAAGCAAAAAATGGTTCATTAGGAATTAAAAGTAGACATAGAAAAACAGCAAGTCCTGATTTGAAAGTTCTAAGGCCTACTTTAGGTAATTTAAAGTAATTCATTGTATGCATCCTCTCCTGTTAATATTATAACAAATAAAAAACAAAAATATAGAGGTTCAAGTATATAAAATTTGACAGTTTTTTTATTTTATAATATCATAAAATTGATAAATGCATAGAAGAGAAGAGTAGTATAATTGATTGCTAAAGAGAGCTGGAGATGGTGGAAACCAGTGCATTGAAATTATATGAAGATGGCCTCGGAGCAGATCATCTGAAAATTTAAGTAAGATGATACGGGTGCAACCGTTATATTGCAAAGTGAAGATATTCACTTAATGAGAAATTTATTGTGAAATAAGTTTAAAATAGAGTGGTAACGCGTATATAACGTCTCTATATGGGCAAAACAGCTTATATAGAGGCTTTTTTTATATAATTATTTTAGGAGGAATAGATATGTGTAAAAAACCTTACTATATAACTACACCAATTTATTATCCATCAACTAAGCTACATATTGGTAATACATATACAACTGTAGCAGCTGATGCGATAGCAAGATATAAGAGATTAACAGGATATGATGTAATGTTCTTAACAGGAACAGATGAACATGGTCAAAAAATTGAAAGACGTGCAGCTGAAGAAGGTGTTACACCACAAGCATTCGTAGATAATATCGTAGATTGGATTAAAGATTTATGGAAAACTATGGATATTAGCTATGATAAATTCATCCGTACAACAGATGCTAATCATAAAGAAACAGTACAAAAAATCTTTAAAAAACTTTATGATCAAGGCGATATTTACAAAAGTGAATATGAAGGTCTTTACTGTACACCATGTGAAAGTTTCTTCACAGAACACCAATTAGTAGATGGTAAATGTCCAGACTGTGGTAGACCAGTAGAAAAAGTAAAAGAGGAATCTTACTTCTTCAAACTTTCTAAATATCAAGATCGTCTTATTGAGTACATTGAATCTCACCCAGATTTCATTCAGCCTCAAACAAGACAAAATGAAATGATTAACAATTTCTTAAAACCAGGACTTGAAGATCTTTGTGTATCTCGTACATCATTTAAATGGGGTATTCCAGTAGAATTTGACCCAGGACACGTTGTATATGTATGGCTTGATGCGTTATCAAATTACATTTCTGCACTGGGTTACTTACAAGAAGATGATGCAAACTTCAAGAAATTCTGGCCAGCAGATGTACATTTAGTAGGAAAAGAAATTATTCGTTTCCATACTATTATTTGGCCAGCAATGCTTATGGCTATGGATTTACCACTTCCAAAACAAGTATTCGGTCATGGATGGCTTGTAATTAATGGTGGTAAAATGAGTAAATCTCAAGGAACAGTAGTTGATCCAAGTGTACTTGTAGGACGTTATGGTAGCGATGCTATCCGTTACTTCTTACTTCGTGAAATTGCATTTGGTCAAGATGGTAACTTCTCAAATGAAGCACTTATCTCAAGAATTAACTCTGACCTTGCAAATGACCTTGGTAACTTAACATCTAGAACAGTTGCTATGATTGAAAAATACTTTGGTACCCTTCCAGAAGAACAAGAAGGCAATGAATTTGATGCTGATGTTCAAAACGTTGTTAAAGAACAAATTGCTAAAATGGAAGCTAATATGGAAAAATTATTCTTCAATAATGCCCTTGAAGATATCTGGGTAATCATCAGAAGAATGAACAAATACATTGATGAAACAATGCCATGGGTACTTGCTAAAGATGAAGCTAACAAAGCTAAACTTGCTGGTGTACTTTATACATTATCAGAAGTAATCCGTATTGTAAGTATTATGATCGAACCATTTATGCCACAAACACCAGAAAAAATCTGGGCACAATTTGGTATTACAAGAGGTGAACTTACTGCTTGGGATACAATCCACACATTTGGTACACTTCCAAAAGCTGTAGCAGCTAAAAAAGGTGAAAACATGTTCCCACGTATCGATAAAGAAAAAGAACTTGAAATCTTAGAAGCTCATGCGCCAACTATTGAGAAGAAAGAAGAACCAAAAGCTGAAGCTAAAAAAGCAGACAAAAAAGCTGCTAAAGAAGAAAAATCAGAAGAAGTATCTGAAATCACAATTGATGACTTTGCTAAAGTTGAACTTAAAATTGGTGAAGTAATTGAATGTGAGAAAGTACCAAAAGCTGATAAACTTTTAGTTTCTAAAATTAAAATCGGTGATGAAGTAAGACAAATCGTATCTGGTATTGCAGCATACTACACACCAGAAGAATTCGTTGGTAAAAAAGTAGTTGTTGTAACAAATCTTAAACCAGTTAAACTTCGTGGTATTTTATCTGAAGGTATGGTACTTTGTGCATCTGATGACAATGGAAACTTAGTGGCAGTAGGACCACTTGGTGAAATGGTAAGCGGTGCAACTGTACGTTAATTGAAATTTAGTAAAAACTGTAAGACTCTAATTAGGAATAACTGTTAATGTCCTAAAAGTATTGACATTTATAATAACCTATACCATAATGTTAAATGGTTAAATTAGAACAAAATAACATTAATATATGAAACAGCAGATGGGCGGCTAGACTACCCATTAGCTGTTTCTTTTTTTGTTGTGGTTTTTGCCATAATATGGAATGACAGATTTTTAATGGAGGAAAGGATATGAAGAAGGTTTTTAAAGACAAAGCATTTTTAAGTACATTGCTTATGCTGGCGATTCCTATTACTCTTCAAAGTTTCATTACGTCGTCACTTAACTTAGTGGATACAATGATGGTAGGTAAATTAGGAGAGACAGCAATTTCAGCAGTAGGACTTGCAAATCAATATATGTTTGTATTTACATTGTGTCTTATGGGAATTAATGCAGGTGCAAGTGTATTTATGTCTCAATTTTGGGGCAGTCGTGATTTAAAAGGGATAAAAACATTTTTAGGAATAGATTTAGTAGTAGGGCTTGGTGCTTCAGCGTTATTTGGTGGAGTAGCATTCTTTGTGCCACATGTTGTAATGGGGATTTTAACAAGTGATCCAGAAGTAATCGCAATTGGTGTAAACTATCTTAAAATAGTAGCTGTGAGCTGTTTATTTATGGGTGTTACACAAGCCTTTTCATCAGCGCTTAGAAGTACAGAGCAAACTAAAGCACCAATGTTTGCAAGCCTCATTGGTGTAGGCGTAAATATTATTTTAAACTGGGTATTAATCTTTGGAAAATTTGGTGCGCCTCAAATGGGTGTCAATGGTGCAGCGTTAGCAACAATGATTGCACGTTTAATAGAAGTAGTTTTCATTGTAAGTGTTGTTTATTGTAGCAAAAATAAAGTGGCATCTAAGCTTAATGAGCTTATGAACTTTAATATAGGTACAATCAAAACTTACTTTAAGACATCGTGGTCTGTTATTGTCAATGAACTTATTTTCTCAGTAGGTTCAGCCGCTTATGCTGCTGCATATGCTAAAATTAGTACAGATGCTTCTGCCACAATGCAGATTTCAACTACCATCATTAATATGTTCTTTATTTTCTTAACGGGAATAGGCTTTGCAGCGGCTATTATGATTGGTAATAAAATTGGTGCAGGAGAAGAAGATGTAGCACATCAATATGCTTCTCATGTTGGTAAATTAACACCTTTTATTGGAATTGCATTAGGAATTGCAATGTGGATTTCGGCACCTAGTGTTGTTAGTTTATTTAATATTAAGCCAGAAACATATGTAGCAGCTGTTAAAGTGTTACGTGTTATGGCAATCTTTATGCCACTTAGAACATTTAATGCCATTATGATTATTGGTGTATTTAGAGGTGGTGGAGATACTACTTATTCTATGATTGTGCAGGCAGGTACAATTTGGTTTTATTCAGTGCCATTAGCCTTCATTGGTGTTACAGTGTTTAAATTACCAGTACATATTGTGTTCTTTTTAGTATGTACTGAAGAAATTATTAAAATACCGTTTGAAGTGGTGCGTCTTAAATCAGGCAAATGGCTTAAAAATCTCATTGCCTAATGAAATAGATCATTAATATCCCCCATAAGCTTTCGTGTAAATTCATATGAAAGCTTATGGGGGATAATTTTTTAATTTCTTGTTTTTTACAAAAAAGAGTATTATTGCTAAATCCACATGCCGATACTATAATAAGGTGTACATAAAAAATGGACTAACAAACAACATTTATATTTAAATAATTTAAGGGAGAAGCTATGTTTACAATTTTAATTTGTGAAGATGAAAAAGCACAGCGAGAACAGCTTAAAAGCTATTTACGACCTATATTGGAAGAATTAGATGTCCCCTATGAACTTATTGAATATGAGTCAGGAGAACAGTTAATTAATAATTATGTTTCTAAAGCGCAGCTCATTTTTTTAGATATACAAATGAGTGAACTAACAGGTATGGAAACAGCTAGGAGAATAAGAGAGCAAGATAAGAATGTGGACATTATTTTTGTATCGGGCCTAACAACATATTTACAAGAAGGTTATGAGGTGGCTGCTAAGCGTTATCTTATAAAGCCAATTACAGAAACAGAGTTTAGAAGACAAGTAATGCCTTGTATTCAAGAAATTTTAAAGAAAAATGAAGAATATATATGGATTAAAAGTCAGTATTCTTCATATAAAATTTTAGCTAGTGATATCTTATATGCAGAGACCTATGGTAGAAAGATTAATATTTATACAAAGCAAAGAGTATATGATACCCATATAAGTTTAGGAGAACTTGAGAAGAAATTAGATAAAGAAGTATTCTTTAGATGTCATAGAGGATATTTAGTTAACTTACAGCAAGTTGAATATGTTGAAAAAGAATTTTTATGCATTGCTGATCAGGAGATACCAATTAGCAGGTTTAAAGCAAAAGCATTTAAAAAAGCATTAGCTTATGTAATTGGAGAATAGGAATGCTGAATGAGAATTATTTAATTTGGTTAGATTGGATGGACGCTATAATTTTAGCAGCAGGTAGAACATATGCCTTTTTAGTGCTAGCTAAAATGTTAGGTGAAATAAAAATTAATAAAACCTTATATAGATTGGCAGGTTGTATTTTAACTATTACATCTGCTTTTAGTATATTAAGTGATAAAAGTATAGAGTTATTGTTCCTTTTAGGAATGATTGATAATTGGATTATACTTAAGGTAGTGTATAGGTCTTCTGTTTTACAAAGATGGATTATAGCAGTAGCTTATGTTGCTTCTGTAGTAGTTGCAGAATCCATTGTGTATGGTTTTATATATACTGTCTATTATATCGAAATAGTCCCAAATGCCCTTATGCTGAGAATGCTACAAACTATAGGGATGTGTATGGTTAATGGAATATTAGGCGTAGAAGCACATGTATATAAAGATCTGAATCAGTGTATTAGACATGATAAATGGGATGAATCAATGATTCTTTTACCAATTGCTATGAATTCTTTAGTACTCCTTAGCATATTTTCGTATGTTAGAAGCTATTGGATAGAAGGAGGCAGATTTTCATGGGGAATATTAGTAATGTCGGCTGGCATGTTAGTAACTAATATTACTATTGTTTTAAGCGCAAGGAGGTTATCAAAATCCTATGAAATAGAAATGGAGCAAAGAGAGGCTCAAAAGCGCAGTGAGGCAGAATATAAATATTATTCCCATTTAGAAGCGGAGCAGGAGCGTATTCGTTTGCTTTATCATGATATTAATAATCATATATCATGCATTAAAGAAGTTGCCAAAGGACAAAGTGAAATTACAAAATATATTAATGCATTAGAAAAAGAAGTAACAATTACTACAGAAATTTATAAGACAGGTTGTTCAGTGGTAGACGCAATTTTGAGACAAAAGAGTATTGATTGTGATAAAGAGCGAATTCAGTTAAGAGTTAATTTAGATTTAAGGCCATGTAGCTTTGTATCAGATAAAGATTTATGTAGTATATTTGCAAATGCTATTGATAATGCCATAGAGTCTTGCCAGAAGATTAAGGATGAACATATAAAAAGATATATTTATATGGAAAGTCAGGTTACTCAAGGGTTTTTAATAATTAAGGTTAAAAATTCCAAAGAACATAATAATGAATGGGTAAATAACCAGCTTATAACCCAAAAAAAAGATAAAAAATTACATGGGTTAGGACTTAAAAATATTAAAAGAGCATTAGAAAACTATAATGGTGAATATCTTATAAAAGAAGATGAAAATGAATTTTATCTTAAGTTAGTTATTCCTATAAAAGTAAAAAAATGTAATTAAAACAATAAAAATGTCTATTTAAACAAAAATTATATACATAAGTAACTTAAAATGTTAAATTAAATTCAGGAGATAGATATTGAGGCAACAAATTGGGGAGACTTCTTAAATGTTTGTACTATTAAAAGTCAAAGTATATGTTGTAGGCAGAAAAAGCAACCATTGATGCAGCAGTGGTTGTTTTTTTGTTTCTTATGGAGAGAGTAAAGATAAGAAAATAGATATTGAGGCGCAGTGGGAAAGAGGTATTAGAAATAATATCTCTTTTTTTATTTTGATAAAAAATTATAGTTATTGATAAATAAAATAACATTAATGGAGAATAAAATGCATAAAAATTACCATTTAAACAATAAAAATGTATTTTTAGACAATAAGTGTAGCATAGCGTACTAGGTGGTGTTAGAATATGTTCAGGAAATAGATATTGAGGCAACAAATTATGGGGCGATACTTAGTAATGGAGATGCTAAGTATTAAAAAGACAGTCATTCGGTGCAGATAACGAATGGCTGTTTTTTTTATGTCATAAAACTTGAATAAATAAGTGACATGTGTCATAGTAAAAGATGAAACATAAGTAATTAAAGGCATAATACGTCAATAGACAAATATTGGTGACTAATTTATAATGAGTAAATATATGTTGTAATAACTATGGAGGTAGCACGTGGAATACATTGATTTAACACTTCAAGTAAAGAAGACAAATCGTATTTATAAAATGGCAGAGGCTCAACTTAAGAAAGATATTGTTATGGGACATGTTGGTACACACTTTGATTTATATGGAGATATACAAGTACCATTAGAATACATGCAAACAAGAGGGGTGTTGTTTGATGTAAGTCATGTTCAGGATAGAGAAATTACTTGTGATGATATTGACTTAGATTATGTAAAACCAGGAGACTTTGTATTAATTCGTACAGGTGCAATTGAAAGACACCCTTATGGTAGTGGCCTGTATTTTAGCGATAGCCCAAGCTTATCATGGGAGCTTATTCAAGAACTTGCTATGGAGGGCATTAAATTCGTAGGAATTGATGCACCAGACCTTAGAAAAGGAAAAGAACACGCAGAAGCAGATAAAATCTTTTTAAGCCGTGGGACTTTTGTTGTAGAAAATCTTACGAATCTAGATAAAATTAGACCTGAGGAAGTGTGCAAGATACTTACAATGTGGCATGAAGATCCAGAAGCTACAGGTATGAAGTGCAGAGTAGTTGCTGTGCAGCCAACTGAAAATGATCAAATATAATTAAAGAAGAAAGTCCTTGATTTAAGGGCTTTTTTTGCATAATTTAAAGACAAGCTTGCTATAATTTAATAAAGTAGGAGTAATCACCCAGAAAAGGAGAATGGAAATGAGTAGTAGGAGTGGAAAGAACTATACTTTAACCATGAGGGATTTAGGGCTCATAATATGTATTATGATCATATATGGTATCATCTCTTTTATTAATTTAGGAAGTTTTAAAAGCCCCCAAACCTTTTGGGATGTGAGGCAGCAGGGAAGTAGGGCAATTATTGATTTAAATCAAGAAGTAAGTATAAGTAAGATTAGGCATTTTAATGGTGCTAGCACAGGGAATTATACATTATTATTATCAAACGATGGTGAGAACTTTCAAGAAGTAGCAACTTTAGAGGAACCTCAAGTTTTTACTTGGTCTGAAACAGATTTGCCATATATGTTTAGATACTTAGCAATCGATGCACAAGATGAAGGCAGTCTAGGAGAGATTGTTTTATATGATGTAGATGGAAATATTGTGCCCACTGTAGCAGTTAATGAAGCGGCACAAATACTCACTGATGAGATAGCCACTAATCCCAAAGAAATTAGCTATTTAAATAGTACTTATTTTGATGAGATTTATCATGCAAGAACAGCTTACGAATATGTTCATGGTATGGATATCTATGAATGGACACATCCACCATTAGGTAAGCTTATCATGGCTATTCCTATTAAATTATGGGGAATGAATACATTAAGCTATAGATTAATGGGAAACATTGCTGGAATACTTATGTTAGCAGTTATATATATATTTGCTAAGAGACTTTTTGGAAGAACAAGCTATGCTTTTTTAGCGGCTTTATTATTAGCTGTAGATGGTATGCATTTTGTGCAAACACGTATTGCTACAGTAGATAGTTTCCTTGTACTATTTGTGCTATTATCATTACTATTCATGTATCAGTATTTACAATGTGGTAATAAAGAAGGACTTACTAAGAAACTTGTTAATTTATGTTTTTCAGGTATGTTTTTAGGCGCTGCTATGGCAACTAAATGGACTGGTATGTATATGGCACTAGGACTTGCAGTTATTTTCTTTGTCAATTTATATAATAGATTGAAGTCAGTAAGTTATTATAATCAGTTTAGAGAGCAAGTACCTGCAATCATAGGAAGTTGTATAGGCTTTTTTGTTGTGATTCCTATAGCTATTTATTTAGCAAGTTATATCCCATTTTTCTTAAGACCAGAAAATACAAGTATAAAGGATTTAATTGCACTACAAGTTAGAATGTATCGTTATCATTCTGAATTAGTAGCTACACATCCATTCACTTCACCATGGTACTTATGGCCTTTAGATATTAAGCCAGTTTGGTATTATCAAGGCAATGTAAAAGAAGGTTTTATTGCAAGTATAGTTGCCTTTGGAAATCCAATAATTTGGTGGAGTGGTATATTAGGTATGCTTTATGGCTTAAAAGAAACGATTGTGGAAAAAGACAAGCGTTATGCATTCATTACAGTAGCTATTTTAGCAGCTTATTTACCTTATGTATTAGTACCACGTATTATGTTTTTATATCATTACTTCCCAGTAGTACCTTTGATGATTCTAACTTTGGTAGGTCTATTAGGTGTATTAGAAGAAAAGGTTAAGAAATTTAGTGTGATCAAATGGTTTAGTGGTATAGCCATTGTAACCTTTGCATTTTTCTATCCTATTTATGCAGGCGTTACAATTCCGAGATGGTATGCGACGCTGACACAATGGATTCCAGGATGGTGGCATTTCTTTAACTAAAAAATAGTACATGATATATGAAAAATAGGAACCAAAACATAAAATGAATAATAAAATATATTAACTAGGATAGTAATTTCACCCCCTTATTTTCAAAATGAAGAATGCTTAAATAAAAAGAGGTGAGAAAATGAAAAATAATAAGATAACCTTACTTATTGACCAAGACGATGTACTAGCAGAATATATGGGCGCAGTTACCGAGGCCTATAATGAAAAGTATCATACAGACATCAAGGTAGAGCAGTGTATTAGTTGGGATCTATATACAGTGTTTGGTCAAGAAATAGAAACAGTAATGCATGAACCTGACTTATTTAGAAACTTGAAACCGGCTCCGTATGCATTAGAAGTTTTTGAGAGACTATATCATAGTGGTTTATTTGAAATATACATTGTAACAGCTGCAAATCCAAGAACTGTAGAAGCTAAGTATGAGTGGATTGAAAAATATCTACCATTTTTCCCTAAGCGTAATATCATTGTTACAAGTAGTAAATTTATGATTAAAGGTGATTACTTATTGGATGATGGTATGCATAACATAGAGGACTTTGCTAGCGCAGGTGGAAGAGTTGTAGTGTTTGATAGACCCCATAATACAAGTAAATCACATAGCTATCCTAGGGTATCTAATTGGCTAGAATTTGAAGAATATATACTTGCTGAGTGTGGCGTGAAAGAAAAAATGGCATAAAAAAAGGACTGTCTGAAATATTTCGGATGGTCCTTTTTGTACATATTTAAAATAGATACTTTAAAAATAAAGTGATTTATTTGAATAGTTTGATATAATAAAATGTAATAGGATATTGCAATAAGAAAAGGTAAGTGATGTAATAGTATAGAAGATGGATTTAAGGGAGGAGAATCATGCTACAAGATATACTAAATCTATATTATATAAGTGTAGTAAGTGCCATATGCTTAATGATGTTAGATGATATGATGACTAAGAAGAAGGATATGGATCCCTTTGAACTAATGAATAGTATGAATGAAATGCTTGATAGTATAGAGGATGAAAAGATGAAACGGGTTATAGCAACATTCTTAGATAGAGCTGTAGAAAATAAGGCTGTATGCTACGCATTTTTATTTTTACTATGTGCACTACCGATTCTTAATATATTTGTTATTATTATGTTGATTAGAAGTATAATAAGTAATCACAAGGAAGGGCAATAAAGGCCCTTTTTTTGTTGTAATTTGACCTAGAAAAGTAACACAAATGAAATGTTTTATCTGATATAATTGGAATAAGTACAAGTGTGTACAAAAATGAAAACTAATACAATATGGAATAAATAGGAGGAAAGCCATGAGAAGTATACAAAAAGTTATGGTGATAGGTGGGATTATAACAGCTTTGACCTTTAATACAGTAGAGGCAATGGCAGCAACCTATTCAGCAATATATTTAACAAATGATGCAGAAGTTAAGGTAGTAACAGGTGGGATACCTACTATAGAAAAAGAAGGGGTATTAGCGCCTATTACAATTAGTGAAAGATATGGAAATACACTAACTACAAGTAAATCAGAAACTGATCGTACGATTACACTTTCTTTAAAGGGAACAAGATATAGATTTGCAACTGAAAAACCAAAAGTTACATATACTGGTGGATTTAGAAATATGGATGATGTAGATATAAGCTATGAAAAAATAAATGGGAAAGAAGATCCTCAAGTTTTAAAAATTATACTACCTTATGATAAAGGTGGAAAGAATGCAGGAGGACTTCAAATTACTAATTTAAAAGTAGTTGCTGATTCTGTAAAAGAAGGTAAGTTAGAATTACAAATTAGTGGGGCATTAAATGAAATAACTGATATTGTTGTGGCTGAAGTAAAAGCTTATGGTGCAAAATTAGAGGCAGTAGGTACTACTTTGAAAAATGTCATTGCTGGTGATACAAATAGGTTTAGCTTTAGTCTAACAGAAGGTATGCCAGATAGCTTAATACCTGGACGTAGCATCGAATTTACTTTAAGTAAGGGATATTTTTATACAGAGAATAATGAGGTTTGTATTGGGTCTATATTATTAAATGGTAGAGATATTAGTAATAAAGTTGAGATAAGCAATATTGAAGATGAAGAAGGAAAAGTTACAGGTTTTGAATTTGTGGTGCCCCCATTAGATACGACTCAAAGTAATACGATTACCTTTAAAAATGTATTGTTATATGCTGATGTAACACAAAAAGGTGAAGTGGTCCTTAATATGGAGGGGAGAGGTGTAGATAAAGGAGATCGCTTAGTCATTGGAGAAATTGAAGCGCCTGTCACAACTAAAGTAAAGGTCTTTAATGCTAAAGTAGGTGTTAAAGGGCAAGTTGGTGGACATATAGCAATTAGTGAAACAAGTAAAGGAATGTTTGAAAAAGGTTATATTACCTTAGAAATAGAAGAGCAAGATGGCATTACTTTTAGAAGTGAACCAGACGTAGAGGTTACAGAAGGAAATTTAAAGGTAAGTGTGGTAGGTTGGGATAAACAAAATCCTAATTTATTTAAATTACGTGTTACACAAAAATCTACAGAGGCTTCTACTATTGAAATTAGTAATTTTAAAGTAAATGTAAGTGAGATTGTACCAGATGGTACCTATGGCTTAAAAATAGGTGGTAGTGCTATTTCACCAGAAGGAGAAGGCACATTAGAATTTGCAAACTTCCTAACAACCAAATATGAAGCGGCACCAGATTGCCCAGCTAACGGTAATATAAGTCACAACAATGGAAATAACAATAGTAAAAAGACAATTACTAAATTTACATTAGGAAGTTCAACTTACACTATTAATGAAGAAACTCGCACTATGGATGGTATGCCATATGTAGAAAATGGACGTACAATGGTACCACTTCGTTATGCAGTAGCTGCAGCAGGGGTGAATCCGGATGATGTAGAGTTTTCTAATGGCGTTATTACAATACCAGCAAGTAAGCTGATTAAAATGACATTAGGAAGTAGCACAGTGACAGCTGATGGGAAAGAAAGTACAATGGTTACAGCTGCTAAATCAGTAAACGGGAGAACTTATGTGCCTATTTCTGAAATAGCTAAAATATTAGATTTAACAGTAGGCTGGGATAAAGAAACAAAGACAGCTACTTTTGAATACTAGATAATAAGGAGATAAAAAAATGTATTTTGATTCACATGCACATTATGATGACGAAAGATTTGAAGAAGATCGTTATGAACTCATTGAACGTATTCATGCAGAAGGCGTAGATTATATTGTTAATGCAGCAGCAGATATACCATCTTGTTATACAAGCTTAGCATTAGCACATAAATATCCTTTTGTATATTGTAGTATTGGAGTGCATCCACATGATAGTCAAAGTTTAAATGAAGAAAAGTTAGCAGAACTTAAGAAGCTAGCAGGAGAAGATAAAGTGGTGGCTATTGGTGAGATTGGATTAGACTATTACTATGATTCATCACCAAGAGATGACCAACGTAAGTGGTTTAAGGCGCAATTAGCTTTAGCGAAAGAATTAGATTTACCAGTTATTATTCATAGTAGAGAAGCTTGCCAAGAAACATTCGATACAATTATGGCAAGTGGCGTAAAAGAAGGGGTTATTCACTGTTTTTCTGGGAGTGCCGAGCTAGCTAAAGAATATGTTAAACGTGGATTTTATATTGGGGTAGGAGGTAGTCTTACTTTCAAAAATGCTAGAAAAGCAGTGGAAGTAGTAGAAGCCATTGGTCTTGAAAATATTTTAATCGAGACGGATGCCCCATACTTAACACCAGTACCACACAGAGGCAAACGTAATGATTCTTCTTATTTAGAACATGTAGTTGCCAAAATCGCTGAAATTAAAGGGATAAGCGTAGATAAAGTAAATGAAGTAACTTGTCAAAACGCTAAAAAACTCTTTAGAATAAAGTAAGTTTGAGTGTAGAAAAAAGAAATAATTAAAAACAAAAAAGTAGCTTTTGTAAAAGCTGCTTTTTTTAGTTTTGTATAGTATAACTAAACTTTAGGGTTATTATAGTTAAATGGAAGAAGAAGAGGATTTTGGAAAAATATCTAATAAATATTTAAGCTAGGAGAAAAAATTGTATAAAAAAACGTTGCTCATATTAGTAAAATAGGACAAGTTTAAGACTATAGTATAAAGTTATCAAAATGCTAGAAAATTATTATTAAGTAATTGTTACATAATTATTAAATAGACTTTTTTTAGAAATTAAAAATGTGTGCCGTAAACCATTGAAAATACGTAGTGTTTTGAGAAAAAAATTGAGTTTTTTAGAGTTCAGTTTTTTAAAATTATTACAAAAAGCTTGAAAAACTCGTTGAGATATATTACAATTCTATTTGTAGTTGCAATAAATAAGCAATTACATTTATTACCAAAATGTTGTAGTAAAGCACGATTCACCAGATCAAGTGAGAAAAACCGATTGTTTAAATAAGTAAAGGTAAAACTAAACTTTTATTTATTAAACAGTTATTTTAAGGAGGATATCATGAAGAATCGAAGTAGGATCGCTTTATTGATTGTAGTGTTGTTTATGCTAGGAGCGGTTAGTATCACAGCCTATCAATCCATGTCAAAGATTATTACTTTAGTCGATGACGGGAAAGTGACTCGATATGAAACAGATGCAAGTAGCGTACAAGAGCTACTCACACAGTTGGAAATCACATTAAATGAAAAAGACAATGTAAACCCAGAATTAGATACAAAAATAGAAGACAATTTAAGAATTACTATAGACAGATGGAAACCAACAGTTAAATTCGTTTTAAATGGCGAAAGCGTAGAATTTAAAACAGACTTCAAAACAGTAGGTGACATCATTAAAGCTAAAGGTTTAAGCGAAGAAGAAGGCATTGCAGTAGAGCCTGAAGAAAGTACAGCTATTAAAGATGGTATGGAAATCGTCGTAAAAACTAAAGAATTAAAAACAATTACTGAAGAGAGACCAATGAGCTTTGAAACTGTTGTGAAAGAAACAACAGATTTAGAAGCAGGTGAAACAAAAGTTACACAAGAAGGACAAAATGGACTTAAGAAAGTAACAATACAGGAGACTTATGTCGGTGGTGAATTAACAGATAAAGAAATTACAAATGTTGAGGTTATTGAAGAACCTGTAAATAAAATCGTGTTAAAAGGCATTAGAAATTCTGTAAAAGATACTACAACTGGTACAAATTATGCGTATACAAGAGCTATTGACGTAGAAGCTACAGCGTATACAGCATATAACGGAGATGGTTGGGGTAATCAAACAGCTAGCGGAATGACAACAGCAGTTGGCGTTATAGCTGTAGACCCTAGTGTAATTCCACTAGGAACAAGATTATATGTCGAAGGTTACGGATTAGCAGTAGCTGGAGATACTGGCGGTGCAATTAAAGGGAATAGAATTGATTTATTCTTTAATACATCAAGTGAATGTACAAATTATGGTCGTCAACGCACAACAGTATATGTGTTAGAAGACCAAGACATAGCATTGTCAGATATTAGAAGATAGCGAGGGGCTCTTGCACTTAGGTGTAGGGGCTTCTTTTTTTGTGGTTTGGTGCATGGGGATGTGTGGATAAGTGCGGTATATAATTTTCCTTAACACTCCCTTCGG
>USPX01000018.1 GCA_900556665.1 uncultured Eubacteriales bacterium | reverse complement strand
AGCTGTTCAGATGATTAACTCAATGTTAGTTCTGAAATCTGATATAGAAAGCTTTTCAACTATGGATGTAACTGTAATAGATGAATATACAGGAGTGGCAGAATTTCTTAAGATGGGAGCAGCTTCTAGCTTTATTTTAAGAGGAGATGAAGTGACCACTATTCGTTCAGATTCATTGCCACTTGGTATATTAGAACATATTGATGTAGAAGTTTATAATAAGCAGCTTCAGGATGGGGATATCATTATTATGGTTACAGATGGTATGTTAGAAAGCAAAAATGATTTTGTAGGAAAAGAAGATACATTTAAACAGTTTATATTGGAGATGGAAAGTCATAATCCAGAGTATATGGCAAAGCACTTAATGCAAAGATGTGTAGATCTTCTAGGTGGTGGGGATCAAGATGATATGACTATTTTAGTGGCAAGAGTATGGAAGCAATATGAAGGTTTAAATATGAAGAGGATTAATTAAAAGAATATTCACCAGTCCATAATCTATTTAAGACTGGTGAATATTTTTGATTAAAAATGGTAATTTTTAAAAGAGTAAATCATTTTATTTAGAAAAGGGGAGAGGTGTTGAAATTTAGATTGATGTTGATTTATAGTATAAGGGATAGCCAAGTTTAGATCATGCATAGTAATACGATTAAGCTTATGAATACATTAATTGATTAAAATTGGACAAAGGGTCATAAATTATGAGATTAATGAGTAAACATTTACTAGTACAAATTTATAAAGTAGGTCTATTAAGATACAAAATATGGCTATACTAAAGACGAGCCACTTAAAAATGGCAAGGCTATAAAGGAGACAAAAGATGTCTAAGAAAATAGAGTATAAACTGCAACAATATATTAAGCAGCATGAACTTTTGCAAAATGGAGATGAAGTTATCATTGGCGTATCTGGAGGTGCAGATTCTATGATGCTATTTCATTATCTGTATACTCATAGAGAAAAGTATGGGATTCATATAAAGGTAGCCCATGTGAATCATGGAATAAGGCAGGCAGCTGAAGGCGATGCAGTTTATGTAGAAGAAGTTTGCAAGAAGTGGCAAGTCCCATTTTATAGGCATGATTGTAATATTAAAGACTTAGCTAAGGAGAGACAACTTTCAGAAGAAGAAGCTGGGCGTGAGGAAAGATATAATTTCTTTATATCTTTATTAAATCATAATGGTAAAATAGCAACAGCACATAATATGAATGATCAAGCTGAGACATTAATAATGCGCTTCATAAGAGGGACAGATATTAAAGGGCTAGGTGGTATTTCGCCTAAGAGAGGTGAAATAATACGACCATTATTATGTCTTACAAGAGCTGAAATTGAGGCTTATTGTAAAGCGTATGAATTACCATATAAAGATGATCATACTAACTTTTTACCGATTTATACACGTAATAAAATTAGGTTACAATGCATTCCTTATATCGAAAAAGAAATAAGCCAAGGTGTAATTAGAACATTAGGTCAGCATAGTGAATTATATCAGGAAGAAGAAGATTTTTTAAAACAACATACTGAGACATTATTTAAAGAATGTAACAATGCAAGTACTGATACAAACACTAATGTAATTAAACTAAATCTAGAGAAGTTAAAAACTTATCATCGTTACATGCAAAAGCGTCTTATTCATTTGACACTTTATAAGTTAACTGGCAAGGGTAAAAATATTACTTCTAAGCATATAGAAGCAATATTAAGTCTCGTAAATGGTCAAAGTGGTAAGGAAGTACATCTGCCATATGAAACAGTTGTAGCAAGACAATACGAAACCTTGATATTTAAGAAAGATGAAGCGGTAAAAAAAGAAGTATATTGTTATCCCCTTAGTCTTGGAAAACATTATATAAAAGAATTAAATTTGGAAGTAGAGTTAAGAATTCTATCGAATGAAAGAAATCATCAAAAAAGTGAAAACATATATACTAAATATATTGATTATGGTAAAATGAAAAGTGACTTTTGTATTAGAACAAGACAGCCTTATGATTATATAAGACTAGCTAGTGGAAGCAAAAAGCTCAAAAAGTTGTTTACAGATGATAAGGTTCCTAAAGCAGAAAGAGACAGTGTGCCACTTATTGCAACAGGAGATGAAATCATATGGGTAGTAGGAGGAAGACTAAATACAGACTACTATATTACCGACAAAACGACACAAATTTTACAGATTAAAGTAACTTACAGGAATTAATAGGAGGCATTATGTTAAACTTAGATACACTTATTTCAGAAGAACAATTACAAGCTCGTATTAAAGAGTTAGGAGCTGAAATTTCAAGAGATTATGCAGGTAAAGAAATCATTGTTTTATGTATTTTAAAAGGTGGCGTTATGTTTATGACTGACCTTGTAAAACATATTGATGTACCATTAAAAATGGAGTTCATGGTCGTATCTAGCTATGGTGATGAATATAAAAGTAGTGGTGTAGTTAAAGTATTAAAAGACTTAGACGAACCAATCATCGGTAAACATGTTTTAATCGTAGAAGATATTATTGATTCAGGTAGAACATTAAGTTGTATTCAAAAAATGCTTCAAGAAAGAGGCGCTGAAAGTATTAAATTATGTACTTTACTTGATAAAAAAGAAGAACGCGTTACAGATGTTCATGTAGATTATGTTGGTTTCCCTATTGGAAATGAATTCGTAATTGGTTATGGGCTTGACTACAAACAATATTATAGAAATCTTCCTTATATTGCTGTAAATAGAGGTTAAATATAAAAGAAGGGAAGAGAAAGGAGGAATTTACGAGTGAAGAAAAAATTTAAAGGCACTTATATATATTTATTATTATTAGTAGTGCTGATGATGTTTATCTTCTATGGCACAAGTAGAGATATAAATAGCACAACTAAGACAATGTCTTATAGTGAAATGTTAACAGCTATTGAAAATGGACAAATCAAGAGCATTGAGCAAGTTGTATCAGATGGTGACTTAGGAGAATTTATTGTAATTGATAAAGAAAATAATAAATCAACTGTTGAGGCACCTCAAAATGCATTTAGTACTTATTATTTAAGTTTATCACCAGAGGTAAGAGCACAATTCACGTTTGTAACTCGTGCAGTACAAGCAAATATGTGGTTACCAATCTTACAAATCGTACTTATCGTAGGAATGTTTATTTTCATTATGGTATTCTTTGTACAACAAATGCAAGGTGGCGGTGGCGGCGGTGGCCGTATTATGTCATTTGGTAAGAGTCGTGCGAAGATGACAATTGATGATAAAGGTAATGTTACATTTAAAGATGTAGCAGGTTTAGATGAAGAAAAAGAAGAAGTTGCAGAAATTGTAGACTTCCTTAAAAATCAAAACCGTTATGTACAAGTAGGTGCTAAGATTCCAAAAGGAATTCTTTTAGTTGGACCTCCTGGAACAGGTAAAACACTTTTAGCTAAGGCTATTGCAGGTGAAGCTGGGGTACCATTCTTTAGTATTTCAGGTTCGGATTTTGTTGAGATGTTCGTTGGTGTAGGTGCTTCTCGTGTAAGAGACTTATTCGAACAAGCTAAGAAAAATGCACCTTGTATCGTATTCATCGATGAAATCGATGCTGTAGGACGCAAACGTGGTGCTGGACTTGGCGGTGGCCACGATGAAAGAGAACAAACACTTAATCAACTCTTAGTTGAGATGGATGGTTTCGGAGCAAATGAAGGGGTTATCGTTATGGCGGCTACAAACCGTGCGGACGTACTTGACCCAGCGCTTCTTAGACCAGGACGTTTTGATAGACAAGTAACAGTAGATAGACCAGATATTACAGGTCGTAAAGCTATTTTAAAAGTACATTCAAAAGGTAAACCACTTAGTGAAGATATTGATATCGATGTTATTGCTAAAACAACATCAGGATTCACTGGTGCAGATCTTGCAAACCTTATGAATGAATCAGCACTTCTTACAGCACGTCACAATAAACGTGCCATTGATATGGAAGAAGTACAAAAAGCACTCATTAAAATTACAATGGGTACAGAAAAGAAAAGCCACATTATCACAGAGGCTGAAAGAAAACTTACAGCATACCATGAAGTTGGGCATGCGCTTACAAGTGAATTATTAGATGAAATGGAACCAGTTCATACAATTTCTATTATTCCAGTAGGCCGTGCAGGTGGATACACAATGCAACTTAATGGAGAAGATAATTTCTATACTAAGAAAAAAATGTTACAACACATTATTGTATTCTTAGGTGGTCGTGCAGCAGAAGAATTAGTGTTAGATGATATTACAACAGGTGCTTCTAATGATATTCAACGTGCAACACAACTTGCAAGAGATATGGTTACAACATATGGTATGAGCCGTCTTGGTCCTATTAAATATGGTGATGAGCATTCAGAACCATTCTTAGGTAGAGATTACAATCATACACGTAACTATGGTGAAGCTTTAGCTACTGAAATTGATACAGTAGTAGGTGAAATCATTGAAGAGTGCTATGAACAGGCTAAAAAACTTTTACAAGATCATATGGATGTACTTCATAGAGCGTCACAAATCTTAATGAAAAAAGAAAAACTTACTGGTCAAGAGTTTAGAAAGATTATGAAAGGCGAAGAAATAGACGAAGAAAATGTTGCTGAATTTAATATTTTTGAATCTATTGACGAGGTAGAAAAAGAGGGTAAAGTTCTTGATTCAAAAGAAGAAACTCTTAATACTATTGATAATGCTTTTCAGAACTCAGATGAAGTATAGTAAAATATAATAAAAGTCAAAAAGCCGAAATTTATTTTCGGCTTTTTGTTTTATGGTAGAATAAATTAATAAATTTAAACTTACGATATGGGGAGATAAGTACATGAAAGAAGAGGTTTTAAAGTATCTAAAAGAGCAAAATGATTATGTATCTGGAGAGCAGATTAGTAAGAAATTAGGTGTCACAAGGGCTAGTATCTGGAAGATTATAAATAAGCTCAAAGAAGAAGGATATATGATTGAATCTAGCACTAAGAAAGGATATAAGCTTACGCAAATACCTAATATAATTACAAAAGAGGAAGTGCAATCTATTATAAAAACTCAGTGCTTAGGAAGGAATATGCATTATTTTAGTGAGATAGATTCTACTAATGAAGAGGTTAAGAAGTTAGCACGTACAGGAGAAGCAGAAGGTGTGACTGTTGTTGCTGACAAACAAACTGCTGGTAAGGGAAGATTAGGAAGGGTATGGAATTCACCAAGTGGTAATAATATTTTTATGAGTGTGTTATTACGCCCAAGAATAAAACCAGAGAAAGCTAGCCAGATAACACTTATTGCAGGGCTTGCAATGTGTGAAGCTATTAGAGAAGTAACAGGTTTAGAGGCTAAAATTAAATGGCCTAACGATATTGTTGTAAATGGTAAGAAAGTATGTGGCATTTTAACAGAGATGAGTGCAGAAATTGACTGTGTGAATTATGTAGTTGTGGGGATTGGTGTAAATGTCAATCAAACTGAGTTTCCAGAAGAGTTACCATATGCAACTTCTTTGAAGTTACAAGGTGGGCAGGAATATCAAAGAGGAAAGATTATAGGCGTATTCTTTGATAAGTTCGAACCATATTATATGGCATATAAAGAAAATACTACTTTAGAATTGATGCTACCTGCTTATAAAAGATACTGTATAACACTTGATGATAAGGTAAAAATAATAGATAGTGTCAATGAATATATTGCAGAGCCCTTAGATGTGCTTGCAGATGGAAGTCTTGTAGTTAGAACTGAAGTGGGTGAGGAAAAGCGTATTTTCACCGGTGAAGTATCTGTACGTGGCACTTTTAGATTAAAAAATTATAAGCAAATTAAGAATGGATATATTATAATAAATAGGATATATATGGACTTAAAGTATGAAATATAAGTGACATATAAATTAAGACCGTATGAAGACAATTATAGGAAAGACAAAAGGAGAATTAAAAATGGAAAAGCATGTATTAATATCAGTGTCACCATATGTACACAAATATTATTTAAATGAAAAATATAAGGATTTACCAGAAAGTATTGTAGAAACACTTCGTGCTAAGTTGGGGGTAATTGCAGAAAAAACCAACTGTATTATTTCTATTGGTTTTTATGAGAATGGAGAGCTTTTCATTGAAGAAATGCAACAAGACCCTATGTTCTATGATGATATCGGTGCAAGTCTTGAAATCAAAAAACTTCAACAAGAAGAAGCTGAAACATTTAAATCAATTAAAATGTGGTATATGATTTATCACACACCAAACGGTATGATTATGAGAGATGTATTATTACTTCAAAGTGAGAAAAAAACACCTGCTGAAATTATCGAAGCAGTTGTTACAAAACATGGTGAAGAATACCGTCAATTTGTACAAGTTTTATTAGAAGATTAATAAAAAGTACTTAAGAAGATATATTGGAATTAAAGTATAATTATATACTAGTTTAAAAGATTGTGATATAATTTAGGCTGTTAAAAATAAGCGTTGCATCAAAAGAGAATTCTATCTATTAGAACTTCTATTAAATTGAGCGACAGCTAGGAGGAAAAAATGAATACGACTAGAAACACAAAAACATTGACTTTATTAGGTGTACTTATTGCCATTCAAGTAGTGCTTACTATGGCAAATATAGGACTTATACCACTTCCATTTATAAAGGCAACCATTTTACATATTCCTGTTATTATAGGGGCTGTATTGTTAGGGCCTATAGAAGGAATGATTTTAGGATTGTCATTTGGGATCATGTCAATTGTAATGAACACAGTGCAACCAGGAGTTACTTCTTTTGTATTTTCACCTTTTATAACAGTGGGAGAAAATACTGGTAATTTTGCAAGTTTATTTGTAGCTATTGTACCACGTGTACTTATTGGTTTAACAGCATACTATAGTTATAAGTTTGTTTGTAAGTTTGATAAGAGTAGAATGGTGGCATATAGTGTAGCTGGTTTAGTAGGTGCTTTAACGAATACAATTTTAGTAATGGGAAGTATTTATATATTATTTGGCGAGCAGTATGCTGCTGCAAAGGAGATACCTTTTAGTGCACTATTTGGTGCGATTATGGCAATCGTAGGAACAAATGGCGTGCCAGAGGCAATTGGTGCGGCGATTATTGTACCAGCTCTATGTAAGCCACTTAATATGATTTTTAGATTTAATACAGCCCGTGTAAATAAAGGAAGAGCATAGATGAAAAAACATGTTTTAATTGGTGTAACTGGTGGGATTGCTGCTTACAAAATATTAGATGTAGAAAGCAAGCTTAGAAAGTTAGGCTATGAAATGAATACAATAATGACTAAAAATGCCTGTGAATTTGTACAGCCTATGGCATTTCAAACCATTTCAAATAATTATGTTGTAACAGATACTTTTGAAAGACCACATAAGTGGGATGTTGAACATATTGCTTTAGCTAAGAGAGCTGATATCATGCTGATTGCACCAGCAACAGCTAATGTTATTGGTAAAATTGCCCATGGCATTGCAGATGATATGCTTACAACGACAGTAATGGCAGCTAAATGCCCTGTTGTAATAGCTCCTGCTATGAATACGGCTATGTATGAAAATGAGATTGTACAAGAAAATATAGCGTATTTAAAATCAAAAGGATATTTATTTATAGAACCAGTATCAGGAATGTTAGCTTGCGGTGATGTAGGTTCTGGAAAGCTTGCATCTCCTGATGAAATCGTAGAATTTATAGAAAAAACATTAGAAGAAACTTTAGTACAAGAAGCAGTGAATGAAGATTTAAAAGGTAAACATATTCTTGTAACAGCAGGACCAACAGTAGAAGCGATTGACCCATTTAGGTATATTACAAATCACTCTTCCGGTAAACAAGGTTATGCTATAGCAGAGCGCGCAGCCAAAAGAGGAGCAGAAGTAGTATTAGTTTCAGGCCCAGTACAAATCAAACCGCCAGAAGGTGTCAAGGTGATTTCTGTAAATAGTGCTAGAGATATGTATGCTGCCGTACATGAATATTTTGACTGGTCGGATGTAGTTATAAAGGCTGCGGCTGTTGCAGATTATAGACCTAGGGTGGAAAGTCAGCATAAGGTTAAAAAGTCTGGCTTAGATGATATGACTTTAGAACTTGTAAGAAATCCAGATATTTTACAAAGTCTTGGTGAAATAAAATCGCATCAAGTGCTTGTAGGGTTTGCGGCAGAAACAGATAATGTGGTAGAATATGCAATGCAGAAGATTGCAAAGAAGCATTTAGATTTTATAGTTGCCAATAATATTGCAAAACAAGGTGCAGGATTTAAAGGCGACACAAATATCGCTACAATTATCGAAGCAAATGGACAGATTACAGAAACAGGGCAAATGTCAAAGCATGCGCTTGGCGATGCTATATTAGATAAAGTAAAATGTTATTTTAAATAATTGTAAGCAGGTGCAAGGTTAAAAGGAGTATCCTTAATCTAGCCCTGCTTTCTTTGAACCTTTTACAATAACATAAGAAGAAATGAAAAGAGGTAGAAAGATGTTATTAGCCATAGATATAGGGAATACTAATATAGTAATAGGGGTTATGAAAGGTTTAGACTTAATTACAAGTTTTAGACTTACAACACAAACGCCACGTACGTCTGATGAATATGGTATTATGATGGTTGAAATGTTAAGAGAGAAAAAAATTCATGTAAATGATATTACAGCTGTTATCATATCTTCTGTAGTACCTGATATCATGTACTCTGTAAATAACAGTATTAAAAAATATCTACATCATAAACCACTTGTCGTAGGACCAGGTGTGAAAACTGGACTTGCAGTTAAGACAGATAACCCAAGAGAAGTAGGAGCAGACCGAATTGTAAACTGTGTAGCTGCCTATGAAATGTATGGTGGACCTTGTATGGCCATTGACTTTGGCACATCTACTACTTATGATATTGTTAATGCCAAAGGTGAATTCATTGGTGGACTTATTACACCGGGGATTAGAATTTGTGCAGATGCTTTATGGCAGAGAGCAGCACAGCTCCCACATATGGAAATCAAAAGTACAAAAGGTATTTTAGATTGCAAAAATACAGTAACAAGTATGCAATCAGGACTTATATATGGATATATAGGGCAAGTTGAATATATTGTTAATAAAACTAAGGAAGCTATGGGTTGTGATGACCTAAAAGTTATTGCAACAGGTGGACTTGCAAAAGTTATCCAAGATGGCACTAATGTAATTCAAAAGTATGATGGTTTATTAACTTTAAAAGGACTTGCGTTAATTTACGAAAAGAATAGATAGGATGATACAAGAATGAAATTTGGTACCGTAGAAACGGCTAATAACGTTTTTTTAGCCCCTATGGCCGGTATTACAGATTTACCGTTTAGGATAATTTGTAAAGAATTTGGTTGTGGGATGATGACCACTGAAATGGTAAGTGCAAAAGGCTTACTTTACGAAAATGGTAAAACAAATCAATTATTATCAATTGATGAAATAGAGCACCCAATTGGTGCACAATTATTCGGGAGCGATCCTAAGATTTTAAGTGAAATGGCGAAACAAGTAGAGCAAAGCGCTGTAGACTTCATTGATATTAATATGGGGTGCCCTGCACCTAAAATCACTAAAAATGGAGAAGGTTCAGCACTACTTAAAAACCCAGAGTTAATTGGGGAAATAGTATATGCAGTAGCAAATGCACTTACTAAACCATTAACAATTAAAATTAGAAAAGGCTTTGATGATGATAATATCAATGCTGTGCAAGTAGCTAAGATTATTGAGCAGGCAGGTGCAAGTGCTATTGCATTACATGGTAGAACAAGAGAGCAATTTTATAGCGGGGTTGCTGATTGGGATATCATTAAAGAAGTAAAACAAAATATTAGTATTCCACTTATAGGAAATGGTGATATTAGAACACCTGAGGATGCTAAACGTATGATAGATCAAACAGGCTGCGATGCAGTACTTATTGCAAGAGGCGCACAAGGTAATCCGTGGATTTTCAAAAGAACTGTACATTATTTAGAAACAGGTGAGTTATTACCAGAGCCAACATTTGAAGAACGTGCAGAAGTGATTTTACGACATGCAAAAATGTTAGTAGAATACAAGGGTGAATATGTAGGTATTCGTGAAATGCGTACACACCTTACATCTTATGTAAAAGGTTTACATGGCGCTACAGATCTTAGACGTTCACTTACATCAGTAGAAACTTACGATGATGTTAAACGTATGTTAGAGTACTGTGATGCAAGACTTAAAGAATTATCATAAGTATTTTATATAAAATATAGGTAAACTATAAATATAAATAAACTAATACTTACTTACAAATACTTATAAAAAGCTTTGTGTATATAGATTGAAAATCATGGCAACCTATATACACAGGGCATATATTATAAAGTAAGTGAAAAATTGCTCTAAAGTTGACAAAAGCAAGGAAGTTACGGTATAATTGTTGAATTAAAAAATGTACTATTATTACACTAATTATACAAAACTAAAATATAAAATATAGTAGTAAGCTAAGAAAGGGAGTACAGATATGGCTGGCAAAAAAGTATTACTCACATATGAGGGGATTAAAACTTTAGAGGGGGAACTTGAGAACTTAAAAACAGTTAGACGTAATGACGTTGCTGAAAAGTTAAAAGAAGCAAGAGCTCAAGGTGACCTTTCTGAAAATGCAGAATACGATGCAGCAAAAGAAGAACAGGCAGAAATCGAAGTTAGAATCGTAGAACTTGAAACAATGCTTAAAAATGCAATCGTTATTGAAAATGAAGAAAAAGTTGAGGTTGTTAAACCTGGTTATAGAGTTAAACTTTATGATTATACTTTTGAAGAAGAAATTGAATATCTTATCGTTGGTTCAACAGAAGCTGACCCAGTAAATGGTAAGATTTCTAATGAATCACCAGTAGGTATGGCATTACTTAACCACAAAGTTGGTGATGAAATCGAAGTTGATACTACTGATGGTGTAGATAAATATAAAATCTTAGACATCACAAACTAAGATAGCGTAAAGCACAAAGGAGGAATCAGTTTTGTCTGATCAAAATCAAGTACAAGAAAATGTTAGTGAATTAATCAAAGTAAGATATGATAAACTTGCTGCTCTTCAAGAAAAAGGAAAAGACCCTTTCAAACAAACTAATTTTAATGTAACAGCACATAGTGAAACAGCTAAGAAAGATTTCGAAGCTTTAGAAGCTACTGGTACACTTGAAGAACATGAAATGTCAGAAAGAACTAAGCTTTCTGTAGCAGGTCGTATCATGGCAAAACGTGATATGGGTAAAGCATCTTTCATCACAATCCAAGATCAAGAGGGACGTATCCAATCTTATGTAAGAAAAGATGAAATTGGTGAAGAGGATTATGCTGATTTCAAAAAATATGACATTGGTGATATCGTAGGTATTACAGGTTATATCTTTAGAACTCAAAAAGGTGAAATTTCTGTTCGTGCAAAAGAAGTAACACTTTTATCAAAAAGCTTACAAATCTTACCTGAAAAATATCACGGTCTTAAAGACGTTGAAATGAGATATCGTCAACGTTACGTAGACCTTATTGTAAATCCAGAAGTTAAAGAAACATTCTTAAAACGTAGTGCAATCATTCGTTCAATGAGAAACTACTTAGATAAACAAAACTTCGTAGAAGTAGAAACACCAGTACTTCATGATATCGCTGGTGGTGCAGCAGCTCGTCCATTCGTAACTCACCACAATGCATTAGATATTGATATGTACATGCGTATTGCCCCAGAACTTAAATTAAAACGTCTTATCGTTGGTGGATTCGATAGAGTATACGAAATCGGTAGAGTATTCCGTAACGAAGGTATGTCAATCAGACATAATCCAGAGTTCACAATCATGGAATTATACCAAGCATATGCTGATTACAATGATATGATGGATATTACAGAAGCACTTATTAGAAATGCTTCTATGGAAGTTAATGGTACAGGTGTTATCGAATATGATGGTGTAACAATTGACCTTGAAAAACCATTCAAGAGAATTTCAATGGTAGATGCTGTTAAAGAATACACAGGTGTAGACTTCAGAGCTATTGAAACTTTAGAAGAAGCAAGAGCTATCGCTAAAGAGAAAAATGTAGCATTTGAAGAACACCACATGAAAGGTGATATCTTAAACTTATTCTTCGAAGAATTCGTTGAAGAAAAGCTTATTCAACCAACATTCATTACAGAACATCCAGTTGAGATTTCTCCACTTGCAAAACGTAAACCATTAGACCCAGAGTACACAGAAAGATTCGAGCTCTTCATCGTAGGTCGTGAACATGCTAATGCGTTCTCAGAATTAAATGACCCAATTGATCAAAGAAGCCGTTTCAAACGTCAAGAAGAACTTCGTGAAGCTGGTGATGATGAAGCTTGCTTAATCGATGAAGACTTCTTAACAGCTCTTGAATATGGTTTACCACCAACAGGTGGACTTGGAATTGGTGTAGATAGACTTGTAATGTTACTTACAAATTCAGCATCAATTAGAGACGTATTATTATTCCCAACAATGAAACCAATTAACGAATAATATACTTTTTAAGAGAAATGATATATATATCCCCTTCTAATTTACATTTGTGCAATTGGAAGGGGATTTTTATTATACTAAAAAATACATTTAAAATAGAAATTTCTGTAAAAGTATATATTTTACTGGAAAAATATTGTAATATATATATAATCGAATATTAATTTTTACTATGGTATAATAAATACGAATATATTTAGGGGTGCTTACAAATGAAAAAGTATAGGCTACAGCCATTAGATAGTTATTATTATTACAAAAAAAAGAAAATTTGGCTTAAGAAAATACTATTTTTTATTACTGGCATGAGTGTGATTTGTTTTGGCATCGTAGGGAACGAAAATTTAGGGGACGATTTAAAGGCATTAGGTATAGGACAGAAGATAAGTGATGAAGCTGTATATATAGATGGCAATAAGGTGGCTTATGGTTTGTATAAACAAAAGCAAGAAGTAAAGGGAATCTATATACCACCAAGCAAAGTAGAAGATTACGAAGAATATATTAATATGGCCAAGCGTACAAATGTAAATAGCTTTGTCATTGATGTGAAGAGTGATCAGGGATATTTAACTTTTGCTTCCGATAATGAAAAACTTATTAATATGGGATGTGTATTAGCAAATCCACCTATTGAAAATATTAATCAGGTAATGAAAAGATTATACGAAGAAGATATCTATCCTATTGCTCGTGTTGTAACGTTTAAAGATAATGTAGCAACAGCACATTTTCCTAATTTAGCAGTTAAGGCATTGGATGGCCAGGTATATGAATTAAAATCTGGAGATAAATGGCTTAATCCATATAATAAGGAAAATTGGGATTATATACTAGAGGTATGCAAGGAAGCTATAAAGGTAGGATTTAAGGAGATACAGTTTGATTATATTAGATTTCATGAGTCAATGAGTGAGGAAAAGGTACAATTAGCACCTAATAAAACTAAGTCAGAGATTATTACAGAGTTTGTGAATTTTATGAGCGAGCAACTTAAAGAGTATGGTGTAGGTGTATCAGCAGATGTTTTCGGCGCAATTATAATGAGCAAAATAGATGGTGAGAATGTAGGGCAAGATTTTAATGAGCTTTGTAAGCATTTAGACTATATTTGTCCTATGGTGTATCCATCTCACTATGCAGACGGAACATTCGGAATAGAGTACCCACATATACAATGTTATGATATAATATTAAGGTCTATGGAGCTTGCACAAGATAAAATTTTAGAGAATCCAAGAGCAGAACGGAAAGCAAAAATTAGGCCATGGTTGCAGGATTTTACATTAGCAGGAATGAAACCATATCAATTTTATGGTGAAGAACAAATTAGAAGTCAGATTCAAGGTGCTTATGATGCAGGTGTAAATGAATGGCTATTTTGGAATGCATCAGGTAAATATACAGAGGCAGGATTAGATGAAGAATAAAGGATGTGAATCTTTTTGGTTGATCAAAATAAAATTATTCTTATGACAAAGCTTGAAATTTATAATAAAAAATATGGTGATACAGATAGGCAGCGTTGTAAATATTTTCTGGAGGACTACCTTTATACTAGAAATTTTATAACGAGGTTATCTTTTAGTTTAGTAATGCTATTTTTTGTAGGAGTAGGTGCAATTAAGATTGTAACAACCCAGCTAATAATACCGGAATCATTAGAACAATTTATGGATGCATATGTGAATGGATATATACTTCCATGGATTATTGGACTTGTTATTTATACCATTATATCTTCATGGGTATATACGAGGGCATATAAAAACTCTAAAGAAAGATTAAAGACGTATCGTAAGACTTTAGAGGCGTTAGATGCCTATGAGGATAAAAAGGAGGGGTTAAATGAAGATTCTTGAGAACCTATTGATGATTAGACAAAATGTTATTAAGATGTATAAGCAATATGATTATATTGTTGGGCCAATCTTAAAGTTCATTATGATATATATTATTATAAATATGTTTATTTCTAAAATTAGTTATGAAGGTGTACTTACAAATCCAATTTTAGTATTATTTATAAGCTTAATAGGTACAGTTTTAAATGAGAAAGGCATGTTACTCGGTACGGTTGTATTAGCACCTTGTTATATTTTAACGCTTAATCCTGTACTAGCAGGAATTGTGTTCGTATTTTTATTCCTGTTATACATATTATTTATGCGATTGTTCCCTAAAGAAAGTTTATTAATTATTGTAACTTTAGTAGCCTTTAGCTTGCATATGGAAAATTTGGTACCTATTGTAGTAGCTTTATTAGGTGGTTATGTAGGGCTTATTGGTATTTTATTTGGCGTATTGATATGGTTTATGATTCCTAATTTAGCAGAAGCAGTTGTTATAACTGGCGTGGGTAAGGATGCATTAATAGAAGCTGTAAAGAACTTAATAACTATTAAATTAGAGACAGTAGTACTTGATTCAAAAATGCTTTGCATAATGATTATATTCTTTGTAGTCTTTAACACAGTTTATTTTATTAGAAGATTAGCAGTAGATTATGCACCATATATTGCAATTGGTATGGGTGCCATTATGAATATGATAGGTTTTAGTTTAGCTATATTATTTTTAAAGATAGATATAAGTTTACCAATTATGCTGGTTACTACAGTAGGCTATGTACTTATAGCTATAGTAGTTGAGTTCTTTTCCAAAGTATTAGATTATGAACGCTCAGAAGTATTAAACTTTGAAGATGATGAAAATTATTATTATGTTAAAGTGGTGCCTAAAATTTATTTAACAACAACTAAGCGAAAAGTAAAACGTGTTTATAATGGTAAAGTGAATAAAAATTCTCATATACCATATAATATGAGAGAGGAAAATGAAGATACAAGCCTTTAAATTAAGGTTTGTATCTTTTATTTTGAAGTTATTTAAATAATGTGTATGGATTGATAAAAATAAAAAATATTTTATTGCTTCAACACACGAAAAGTATAAAACATGCTATAATAAATTATAAATAAATTATAAAGGGGTTTTGGCCAGTGGATGTAATAAAAGAAGCGATTAGTAAAATACCGTATATAGGCATCCCACATATTGGCATTCGAGATATAATAGATGTATTAGTAGTTGCCTATTTGATATATATTGTGCTCAGATGGATCAAAGACACAAGAACATGGGCATTATTTAAAGGTGTAGTTGTTGTTTTAGTGGTAGCGATTGTTGCTTACGTTTTCCAACTTCATACACTTTGGTGGGTAATTTCTAATACAATTACCTTTGGTGCAATGACGTTATTAGTTGTATTCCAACCAGAATTAAGACGTGCACTTGAGCAAATCGGACGAGGCAATATGTTTGCTACTATGTTTAATATGACGGATAATGAACAAGATGGTATGACAGACGAAGCAATTGAAGGAATTGTGAGAGCATCCTTGCATATGGCAAAATATAAAACTGGTGCGCTGATGGTAATTGAGCAGGAGACTAAGTTGGGTGACGTAGAACGTACAGGTATAAGTATAGATGGGATACTAACAAGTCAGCTACTTATTAATATATTCGAGAAAAATACTCCTCTACATGATGGGGCAGTTATTATAAAGAATAATAGGGTATCGGCAGCAACATGTTTCTTACCACTTACAGATAGTATGGATGTAAGTTTAGATTTAGGAACAAGACACCGTGCAGCTATTGGTATTTCAGAAGTAACAGATGCCATTGTTATCGTTGTATCTGAAGAAAACGGTGTGATTTCATATGTAAGAAATGGTAAAATTAGACGAAATCTAGATGCAGATATGATTAGAAAAATATTGCTTTCAACACGTAAGAAAAAACGTAATGAGAAAAAAATACTCGATCGTAAACGTGCGATGTGGAAAGGAAGGGTCAAAGATGAATAAGATATCAAGGGAAGACCTTTCATGGAGAATATTATCGTTATTATTAGCAATGACTTTGTGGTTATTTGTTATTAATACACAAAATCCTACACAACCACAAACAATTAAAAATATCCCTGTTACAATTAAAGGGTTAGATGCATTAGAGGCACAAGGCTATGTGCTTAAAAATGAGGAAGAAATCAAAAATCAAATGTTTTCTGTTACAATTAGGGGACCTAGATTAGAGATTGATAAGGTGTATAATGAGAACGCCATTACTGCCACACTTAATCTTAATCAATATTTAGGTGATTTAACTCAAGATTCCGTACAGTGTATAGCCAATTATACTGTGGATATTATATTAGATGGTCATTCTATTACAGTAACAGAAAAGAAGGCACAATATACAAGTATTGTACTTGAACGTGAAGCATCTATGACTTCAAGTATAGGTTATAAAATTGAAGAAGGTACGACAAAAGACTATGAGCTTTTAGCTAACCCTGTAATTAGTCCAACAACCATTGAGATTAAAGGGGCAAAATCTGCAATTAGTGAAGTTGCTTCAGTAGTAGTTAATATTGATGGCAGTGTATTTTCAGAAGAAAATCTAGTACAACGCTTACCGGTGACTATTTACAACAGCCAGGGTGAAGAGATTACAGGACTTGTAACCTCGCCTCAAACTGTAGAAGTAAGGTTACTAATTGGTAAATTTAAACGTGTGCCGCTTAAAGTACAGGTGACTGGTAAAGCTCAAGAAGGCTATGTATATAGAGGAACACAATGTGAACCACAAGCTGTTACAATTGTGGGGAAAGCAGAAGCGGTAGACAGGATTAATGAGATTACTTTAGAAACTATAGATATAAGTCAATTTTTAGAGACAAGCACTGTATCTGCAAAACTTAACTTACCAGAGGGTATTACAACAAATAGTGCCAAAGAAGTTAATGTCACTATTCAAATTGATAAAGAAAATAATTATATTTATAACATCCCAACTTCATTATTAGAGATTGATGTAACTGGTCCAGATGAGGGCTTAAGTTATGAAGTATTATCAAATGAAGTACAAGTAGGTATTTCAGCTACAGCAGAAGAAATCTTATCCTATAATGCAGCTCAGATTGCTAATGGGTTAAAGGGTAGTTTAAATTTAGCTGGATATAACGAAGGGGAATATACATTACCACTAGAATTACAGGCTACAGATAAATTTAAGATTTTAAATGAATCAGTAGATATTGAAGTAAGGATTACAAAAGATCCAGTTCAAGACGAAGAAATACAAACGCCATCTCCAGAAGAAACACCGGAGGTTCCTGAACAATCAGAAACACCAGTTCCTGAAGAAGAGAGTGAAATAACAGAATAAAGCTAAAAAAGCAGTTACTTAATGGTTTTAAACATTAAAGTAACTGCTTTTTTATAGTATATTTACTTGAGGAAAGATTGAAAATAAAGTAAAGTTATAATAATATATTAATATACAACAATTAAGCGGATGAACAGAAATGAATAATGGATACATGAGAAGTCGAAAATAATGGGCCTCAGGAGTGTGAGTATAATGAAGAAAAGCGTAACAATGTCAGATATAGGCAAAGCACTAAATGTAAGTACTGTAACCGTTTCTAAAGCATTAAGTAATAAAGAGGGAGTTAGTCAAAGCGTAAGAGAACAAATTATAGAAATGGCACAACAAATGGGCTATGTGTATACTGGTAATAATAAGGAAGATGGGAAAGAGACATATTATAATATAGGAATCTTAGTGCCTAATCATTTTATGAATGAAACAGGTAACTCGTTCTATTGGAAGGTATATCAAAATATTACGAGTAGCCTTAAGAAACATAATAGCTTTGGGATATTAGAGTTATTAGACCGTAATTATAAAAATCATTTACCTAAAATAATAAGTGGTAATAAAGTGGACGGTATTATTTTATTAGGGCAGATGGATAACGATTATATAGACATATTGTATGAAACAGGCATACCTATGATGTTATTAGACTTTTATAATCAAGATGCTAAGTATGATAGTATTATAAATGATAGTTTCTATAGTGCGTATATGCTAACTAATCACCTTATTAATATGGGACATAGAAAGATTGGATTTATAGGTGATATTCATGCCACAAGTAGTATACTAGATCGTTATTTAGGTTATTGTAAGTCATTAATAGAACATAAGATTCCTTTAAGAGATGAATATGCTATTTGTGACCGTGATGAGGATGGACTATACATAGAGTTTAAGTTACCAGAGGATATGCCGACAGCCTTTGTATGTAACTGTGATGAGGTGGCCTATGTATTTATTAATAGGTTAAAGGAAATGGGACTTAATGTACCAGAGGATATTTCTATAGTGGGATTTGATAACTATATGTTTTCTAATTTCATCAGTCCAGCACTTACAACGGTTTCTATTAATGATGAAGAAATGGCAGAGGTAGCCGTAACAAGTATTCTAAGTAAAATAACAGGAGATAATAAGAGTTTAGGAAGACGTATTGTGACAAGTAATATTATTTACAGAGATTCTGTAAAGGATATTCGCTAATACTTTAGTATTTAACAAACAAAAAAAGAGATGCAACTCGAATAAGAGAAGCATCTCTTTTTTGTTTCATAAAGTAAATAGATAAAAAAGAGATTAAAGTTAAGTAAAGATATAAAGTAAAATTATATGAAAATGAGATAACTAGGTATAATGTAAAGACTAAGGTGAGAGTTATTAGTTAAAATGCAATAAAATATATAAAATAATAAATAAGCGTTGATTTATTTTGATTAATATTTTATAATAAATTCAGAAATTTGAAAATTACTTAAAAAACAGATTTGTTACTTAAAAATAGCTAGAATAAGGCTAGAAGGAATGACAATAGAAATATATATATTTGGAGGGATACATATGAAGTTAAAAAAAGTACTATCATTAGCTTTAGGCGTAACAATGGCAATGACCACCTTTGTTGGATGTGGTTCAAATGCAGGGCAAACAAGTAAGGAATCAGCAAATGAAGTAGTAGAAGGGGCAGCAGATGAGAAAGGTACTGTGGATCTTAAAGACATAAATCCAGAAGATATAACTGGGGAAATTAACTTTATTACACATAGAACAGACCTTACAGATACTTTAATTCAAGATTATATTACTGAGTTTAATAAAGAGTATCCAAATGTAAAAGTAAATGTAGAGGGAATTACAAATTATCAGGATGATATTAAAGTACGTATGAGTACAACAGAATATGGGGATGTATTAATGCTTCCTGATATTAATAAAAATGAGTATTCGAATTTCTTCTTACCATTAGGTACAGTAGATGAACTTAGCCAAAGCTATAGAGATGTAAAGGGTAAATCATTTGAAGGGAATGTTTATGGGATTGCTTCAATGCTTACAGCACCAGGGGTACTTTATAACAAGAAGATATTTGAAGCAGCAGGAATCACAGATATTCCTAAGACACCAGATGAATTCTTAGCAGCTATGCAAAAGATTAAAGACAATACAGATGCAATTCCTTATTATACGAACTATGTGGCACAATGGACACTTACACAATGGGAAGCAAATAGATGTGCATATGGTGATCCAGAAGTACTTATTAAAATGTCACATGATGATGCACCATTTGCAGAAGGAACAGTGCATTATGAAATATACAAGTTACTATATGATTTAGTTAAGCAAGGATTAGTAGAAGATGACCCTATGTCAACAGATTGGGAATCATCTAAACAAATGCTTGCAGATGGACAAATCGCTACCATGGTACTTGGTGAATGGGCTGTTTCACAAGTTAAAGCATTAGCAGCAAATCCAGAAGATATCGGTTATATGCCATTCCCTATTACAGCACCAGATGGCAAACAATATGCTGAAATTGCTTCAGACTTTGCATACTGTATTAATAAAAATACAAAATGTCCAGAAGCTGCACTTGCTTTCTTATGGTGGATGGTAGAAAAATCAGGTTATGCACAACATGAAGATGGTATTTCAGCGCAAATAGATGCGGACTATCCAGAAGCATTAAAAACTTTCGAAGAAGCTGGGGTACAGTTCATTTCAGTTACACCAGCACCAGAAGGAGAAGAAGATTTATTCGATAGCATTGATAATGGTTCAGAAGTTGGTACATGGCAACCAAAATGGAAGCTTGCTATGGTTGAAGCAGCACTTGGTAATAGAAGTGAAACTTATGATGACATTTGTAATCAAATGAATGCAGACTGGGCTACAAGTAGAGCAGAATTTGATAAATAAAGAGTAGCTTATGAT
>USPX01000017.1 GCA_900556665.1 uncultured Eubacteriales bacterium | reverse complement strand
CTGTCGGTTGGTGCGAGTCAGCAGAAGAGAGCTTTGAACTGGCCCCGGAGTCCTTTTTCCGAAACATTTTCATAATTTATAGAAGATGCAAGTAAGAAAAAGCGGGAGTTCCCGTTACAGAATCTGATGAGTGCATCTGCCGGATGGCGGATGAATAAGAGTGGTACCACGGAACTAAAGCCTTTTCGTCTCTTGATTTTGTGAGAAGAAAAGGCTTTCTTTATAGAATCCGTATTTTTCAAATAAGTCGTTAAGTGCTTGTGCTAAATTTTTGCCTTGTGTTTTGTAGTAAAGTGCCATTTCAGCGATAAGTACTGATGCAATAACAGCATCTTTGTCTCTTACGAAACCACCTGATAAGTATCCATAGCTTTCTTCAAAGCCAAGTACGAATGTGTTAGAACCTGTTTGTTCGAACTCTTCGATTTTCTCGCCGATATATTTAAATCCTGTTAATACGTTCATTAATTGAGCACCATAAGCTTCTGCTACTCTTGCAACCATTTCTGTTGTAACGATTGTTTTGATAAGAGTATCTTTTGGACTTAAAATGCCACCGATTTTTCTAGCATTAAGCATGTACTCAGATAAAAGTACCCCAACTTGGTTTCCTGTTAATACTTTGTATTCACCACTATCTTCTTTAACGATTACACCGATACGGTCACAGTCTGGATCTGTACCAAAGATTAAATCTGGGCTAATTTCTTTAGCCATATCGATAGCAATTTCAAATACTTGTGCATTTTCTGGGTTTGGATATGATGTTGTTGGGAAGTTACCATCTGGTAATTCTTGTTCTTTTACAACATGTACATTTGTATATCCTAATCTATTAAGCATTGTACGAACTGGAATATTTCCGCTACCGTGAATTGGTGTGTAAATAATGTTAAGTTCAGATGCTTTTTCTTTTACAAGTTCTTTATTAATAACAAGTCCTTCAACTTTTTCATAGTATGCATTATCTACATCTTCCCCAATGTATACAAGGAGTCCTTGTTTTTCAGCTTCTTCTAAGCTCATTGTTTTGATACCACCAAAGATATCTGTCTCATTAATATATCCTAATACTCTATTAGCAGCATTATCTGTTAATTGACCACCATCACTACCATATACTTTGTAACCATTGTATTCTTTTGGATTATGTGATGCTGTAATTACGATACCAGCTTGTGTTCCTAAATGTCTTACTGCAAATGATAACATTGGAGTTGGACGTAAACTTTCATATAAATATACTTTTACGCCATTTGCTGCAAGTACTCTCGCTGCCTCACTTGCGAATACATCTGATTTATTTCTAGAGTCATATGCAATTGCTACACTTGGTGCATCAAATGTTGTTACTAAGTATTGTGCAAGTCCTTGAGTTGCTTTTCCAATAGTATAGATATTCATACGATTTGTTCCAGCCGCAATTTTACCTCTAAGTCCACCTGTTCCAAATTCTAAGTTTTTATAAAAACGATCTTCTATTTCTTTCTCATCTGTAATACCTGCTAATTCGGTTTTGATTGCTTCATCAATCATATCACTTTCTAACCATTGTTGATAACTTGCTTTGTAATCCATCTATACTTCCTCCTACAGCTTATTTATTTTTATTGCCTATATTTTATCATTAATTATTCTATAATTCTACTAGTCAAAATTATATTTATACATATATATATTACTTTATCTATTTTTATGAATTTTATTTAGAATATACAGAAATCAGCAATCACTTTGCCTATTTTTATGCATACTTTTACCCTAATCTTGTATCTTTCTCCCAATATATGTATTCCATTCAAGAAATTTTCTTAACGCTGCTGTCTGAGCAAAGTAATCTTTATTCCTCTCTTCTTCGCCCCTCCAAGGATTACTATGTCGGCAAGCGGTAAACTAGTTGAGGGGTAAGTCCCAATACTAAGCTGCCTGTGTAGTAAATTGATGAGGCTCTTAGTGAGAATTTTAGAAGGGTTTTAGCGCTGTTGTCTGAGCGACAGCGAGTTCAGCGCGTTCTTCTAAAATTCGAACTTAGAGCCTCACAATTTACGGAAGGTGCAGCTAGTATTGGGACTCACCCCTCAACGACCGTTTAGCACGGCCTCCTACATAGCACTTATCCTACTTATATTGATGACGCACATAATCTGTGATAGATGCACATTGTGTTTGAATATGTTTAGAAGCTAAGCTGCTTGCTAAATCTTCATCTTTATTTTTAAGTGCTTCTAAGATTTCTAAGTGTTCTGCCTGTACGGCTTCTGCGTCTTCTGTGTTTTTTAAGTAAGTAATACGATAACGATTTACTTGTTCTCTTAAGTTATTGAAAATCTGAATGAGTTTATCATTTTGTGTTGCGTTAACGATGATTTCGTGGAATTCTACGTCTTTTTCAATCATCATTTCTAAATCTTTATTTTTAGCTGCATAGCTATATTCTGCAATTGCAAGCTGCAGTTTTAAAAATATACGATCATCCATACGTTTGCATGCAAGTTTAGCTGCTAACGCTTCTAAAGCACCACGAACTTCTAACACATCTTGAATATCTTTTTCTGTAAATTGAGCCACTTGAGCACCTTTTCTAGGTACCATGACTACGAGTCCTTCTAGCTCTAATTTACGAATAGCTTCTCTAATAGGTGTACGACTTACACCAAGTCTTTCACCTAATTGTGTTTCCATTAAACGTTCTCCTGGCTGAAGTTCTCCAGTAATGATTGCATTTCTTAATGTTTGAAATACAATATCACGTAATGGCAAATACTCATTTATCTTCATGTTATACGTATCTTCTAGCATTCTTTTACACCTCTCTTTGGGGTATCCCCTTTTCTTCTTCCACGTTTTTTCTTACGTTCGAGTTTTGAGTAAGTGGTAGTTGCATATACTTCTCTCATCCCGCAATTTACTTTAAAATGTTTAGCAGCTCTTTGTGCAGCTTCTTTTGTATTAAATAAACCAAATACTGCTGAACCGCTACCGCTCATCATTGCTCCCATCGCACCTTGTGCCATAAGGCCTTCTTTAATTTCTTTAATGATTGGATGCATTGGAATAGTAACTTCTTCTAACACATTGGCCATATGTTTAGCAATTTGCTGCACATCTCTTTGTTCTAATGCCTGTATCGCCATTTCTGTATTTGGGTGAACTTTGATTGTATCTAAGTTTAGATTTTTATATACCGCTGCTGTTGACACACTTACTGGTGGTTTAATAATTACCACATGTGTATATGGAATAGATGGTAATGGTGTTAATTCTTCTCCTATTCCTTCTGCTAACATCGTTCCCCTTAAAATACAAAATGGTACATCTGCCCCTAATTTTAATCCCATTTCCATTAGCTTTTGTTTTGAATAATATGTTTCATATAATCGGTTAAGCCCTACTAATGTAGCTGCGGCATCTGTACTTCCTCCTGCAAGTCCAGCTGCTACTGGTATTCTCTTTGTAATTTCAATTGCTACTCCACCACGAATGCCTGATTCTTGAAAGAATAATTCCGCAGCTCGGTATGCAATATTCTTTTCATTGGTTGGTAGCCATGAATAATTTGCTGTTAAGCGAACACCTTCTGTTCTTGTTTTTCGAATTTGGATAGTATCGTATAAGTTTATACTCTGCATAATCATTTGTAAATCATGATATCCATTTTCCCTTTTTCCAACTACATCTAGTGTTAAATTAATTTTCGCTCTCCCTTTGAGTATAATTGAGTTCATAATACGCTCCCTTAACCTAATTGACTTATTTGATATTATTATAAACTCTTATAAAATACAAAGTCAATGAGAATGTATTCCCTGTATACAATATCCAAACTTAGATTTTCATAGGATACTAGGCTAGTTTTAAATTACTTTTAAGGCAGTATATCTGAAAATAATCAAATCTAATTTTGCTTCGTACTAACAGTAGTTAAAAAGATTTACTACTTAACTATCAGATAAAGCGTATACTGCCCAAACATCCTAAAAAATAACCTTATTTTTTATAAAAGTTTAATACCTTATTGGAAAATACACTGTGTACAATATTAGTATTTACCTATCTTACCTAAATACTCTTAAGTTTTATAGTAGAAATGGGATGTTACACAGTTTATTTGTGCAACATCCCATTTACAATTTATAATAACCTTAAAATTTCACCTTTTTAAGGATTATTATCTTTTGACCTTCTTTAAGATTCTCTGAAACTTCGATATCATTGATATCTTGAATTTCCTTAACTGTGGTATTAAAACGTTTTGCAAGTTCCCAGAGACTATCCCCTTTTCGAACTTGATAAATTGTCATACTTGGATATCTATCTAGCTCTTCGCTTGTCATATCTTCTAATGCTACTTCGTCTAAAGCTTTGATAGCTTCTTTGGTATAGATTTCTGCTGTACAATCCAATAAGTATTCAAGTACAAGCTCTTTCTTAGTTTGTGCATAGAGCTTTGCATCTTTAATTGTGACATTAGGAATGACCAATGCCTTATCGGAAATATTTCTAACATCTATTTCTTGGCTAAATGGTACTACATTCACTACTGTCTCTATACTATTTACTTCGTTATTTACAAGACATGTTGCACGAAGTTCTAACATACCACGAATTGTCAGCTTGTCATCTGATATAGCTTTCTCTTCTACTGTTGGCTTAATGTCTACACTAAATACCTCTAGGTTTTCAGCTGCAATTTCTTCAATAGATATAGAATCTTTCTTAGGAATTGAAAGTTCACTTCTATTAAAGAGGGTCATATATTCTATCATTCTTTCACTAGCTGATACTTTCTTACCTGGGCAATAGATATCAGAAACTAACGTTTCTTCTAAGCGATTATATTTCGCATATTTAGCTGTTACTACAAACTCTGATTCAATGACACGATCTTCACCATCATAGTCTGGTGTTACTTGCATATAATCAGGTTCTACGCTAAGTCTACAATCCCAATAAACTTCTTCTTCATTTTTCAGATTTTCAATAGCCCCTTCAAATGGCACTCTGTGATTAATAATCTGAATATCCGTTTCATCATTATTTGCTTTATACATGGTATTTACTTCAATAATACCATTATATTTAATTTCGCTTTCCGTACGTTTAATTTGTTCTTCTTGAATTTGAACTGATGTTTTAATAATCTCACCAATACTTGGTTTATTTTGAGCTACTGTTAAATCTTCTTTAACGATAACCTTATCTTCTTTTTCAGTAGCCAAGCTAACAATTTCTACTGTCTGCTGCCTTGTTTGAATAGGTGCATCTGTCTGTACACTCGTTAAGAATAATGTTTCACTGCTACTTGTAGCATATACTTCATTTTGCATAATGGCTTTAACATTTACTTTACGTTCATTTAAAATATTATAACTAGTATATTCAATATCATATTTAAAGTCTACGCGTTGCTCTTTATCAACACCTTCCATGATCATAAAGTCATCAATAGGTATTGAGCTCTTCATGGTATAAATGCAACTAGGATTATTAGGTGCTGTATATAATATGTTGACATTAATCTTTCCTCTATACATAACCTTATCTTGACTTACATCTATTTGATCCATCATTACTGCGCAGTCTAATTGCACAACATTTTGCATATCTGGTTTGCCATCAGGCACTATAATATCACGCTCTTTTATTACTTGTACGCTCTCTTTTCTAGTCATGCTTTCTAATGTAACAGGCTTCCTTACAAGTTCCACTGCCATACTTTTCCCCCTCCTAAAAATTTATCTACAGCCCACTGTCAAATTTGGACTAACTATCTCTATTTACATATATATTCTTATCTTTCGTCCTTTATGCTAAAACTTTATCTTTAAGAATTATTCTTTATGCTCTATATTTATGCATTTCATGTAAGTCTTCATTTTTTCCTTAAACTCTTCTTCACTATCCCCAAATAGTGGTTTAGCTAACTCTCTCTCTATTTCTTCATCTGTCATTTGAGCAATATCTATTGGCTTTGTTTCTTCTTTATTCTGTTTCACTTCTATAACAGGTCCACCACGTCTACACTTACCTAATATTTCATACCCACCTAACCCATTAAACTTGGTAATAGTGTTTTCTATAGCTTCTTCTATAGGTAATACCTTATTAAATGGGCAGTGCGCAATTTTTTCTACTATAAATACTGGATCTAATGCATGAATCAAAACTCTTCCTGGCGAAGCTGCATAGTCTGCACCTGCTGCCAAAATGCCTTCAAAACAAGATTGGCATGCTCCTGCGAAAATAACCAATGAATCCATATTTTTAATGCTTCTAACTTTTTTAACAGCCTCAATAAAATAAGAAGAATTTCTATATTCATTTACATCTTGAAGGGACTTATAATTCTTGTTTAAAGAATCATGTCCTGTAAGTACTAAAATATCTGGTGAATATTTTTCTATTAAATATTTTATCTTCTTAGGCTGTTCAGATTCTGGTACATGTTCTCCTATTACATTTAACCCTAATGTTTCATAATACTTAAGACATAAATTCAAATAGAAGGAATCTCCATCTACATGGAGCACTGTACCAGTTTTCATCAAACTATGTGCCTTATCTTTTCCTTCCTCCACACGTTGTTTAATAATTTTCTCTACAGTCTGCTGAATTTTGTTCATTGTATCTGTTTCCTTATTTGTAAAACGCATGCCATCTGCTAAGACTAAATCACCTATTGGCGCATCAGCTACTACACGATAAGAAACACCCTTTAGTCTTGCTGTCTGACTAGGTGATATATATGTTATGCGAAATAAAATGTCTTTATTATATGATTGTCGAACCACATAATCCCCTATGTTAAACATAAACTTGCACCTCTTTTAGGTATTTTATTATTATACTTATTATAAAAAATCTCGTCCTATTCTTACTATCTAAAAAAGAGTGGGGAAATAGGGTATCAAAATAGGTCCGCTGAGGTAGTGGTATTTTGCCACCCTAGGAGGCGAGTAAAGAAAAAGATAATGTAATCATCTTGATAGTAAGTGTAGAAATTGATGTACTTAGAGTATTAATATACTTGTATGTAAATGCTAAAAGGGTGTCGCAAGAATTAAATTGCGACACCCTTTTTTTCTTATATTTACTTTTATTCATTAGGTGTTAAGACGTATAGGAAACCGGTTTGATCATCACTACCGTCTAGGATTATGCTGGTGTTGTATATTTCGTAGCCTTCTTTTTCTAGGAGAATGCTATAGCTTCCTAGAGTTAGGGTTGCTTTGTATGGTGTTGTTCCTTTGTTGACACCATTAATATATACTTTAGCACCTGATGGATCTGTTGCAATATCTATTGTCTTTGTTTCACCCGTTGCTGCTGTATTATTTTCTTCTCCTTGAGATGTTGAAGTGCTGTTATTTGATGTATTGTTTGAACTATTATTACCTTGTGACGTATCTGTTAAAGTAGTGTTTTCATCTTTTTCATCTTCAGGCTTATCGCTCTTAAGAACTACTTTAATCGTTTGATTAGGCTTTGAAAGCACAATTTGTTTTGACCACGTTTTATAACCTTCTGCTGTAATTTTAAAGGTATAAATGTCTTGTGGTAACGATATTTTTTCACCTTTAGTATAAGTTTTATTGTTTATATTAATTGTATAGTCTTCCACATCTGTATTAGCGACTACTATGTTTACATTGGTATAGGACCTGTTTACACTATTTAACGAAAGCTCATACACTTCGCCTGGTGCCACATCTATTTCTTCAATAATGTCATTATACCCTTTGATGCTGACAACGACTTTATGCTTTCCTGCTGTAACTTCTATAGGCATTGTTAATTCACTTAAAGGAATCATTCTATTAATGTCTAATTCTAATCGACCCTCACGACTAGGGATATTCATTACCTTAATGCTTCCTCCTGCTTTTTCTAATTTGATGCTTAATATTTTTTCATCAATACCTTTAACAGTAACAATATCATAAGCACTAATATCTTCTATTTTAGCTTCATGATCTTCTGCATTTAATACTATGACATTTTTATCATATGTATAAGTCCTATCAAATAACTTTACTTCCTGTGCTTCTTTACTTACTTTAACGCCACTTACCTTTTCTTTAGTCCAAGCTTTGCTTGATTTAGTAATGGAAACTATACGTTCTTTATTTTCTTCATAAACAATCTCTACAACGTCACCTTTTTCAATAGAAGCTAGTGGAATAGTTCTCCCATAAGCATCTGCAAATTTAGTTGTACGATCAATCGTCTTCACAAATTCTACGCAGCTATCCATATCCATTGCACTGATTGCTTCTTCTGTTATATCTGTAACTACTGCCAGTATAGTTGTAGTGTATTCAACTTTTTCTAGGGTTTCTTCTTTCTTTAAGCTACTTTCTTGAATTGTAGATTTTGCATCTTGCCCCACATAATGCTTAATTCCTATAAACATAGCTATCATTAAAATAATCAACCCCACTACAGCTGTAGCTATCATACCTATTACAAAACTCTTATTATTTCTCTTCACTCTAGCCCTCCTTTTAGCACAGTCAGTAACCTTACATATTTATCTTAATTTTAACCACTTCAATTGAAATGTCAATAAATCTAACTATGCAAATAAGGTGTTGCCCATCTTACTTGCAACACCTTATTTATTACCATGTACTTATTAACTTAGCTGTAGTCAATTGCCTATCTTTATAAACAAGCATATTCTCCCATTTCTGCTCAAACATACTGTAGTTCCAACGTCTTTTTGAACTAATATATTTGTAGCATATGCTGTTATATTTCTCAGGATAAATCATCATAAACTTTAGCAATCTAAATTCGTTTTCTGATAATGTTCTTACGCTATTATATGCTTCTATAAGTTCATATAATATCTCATTATCCCAATCGTTTTTCTGCATAATTTTAGATAAAATATGGGCTAGATCCAGAATCTGAATATCATAACCACATATATCAATTTGGCTAATTATGTATGTGTCCATGTCTGTTTTATTAACTGTATGATACGTGTAATCCTTATGCGCTATTAGTTTCTTTGCCTTAACTTCATCAATAAGTTTCTCCACCAATTCATAGTTAATCATATCCAGTGCCATTTCTTCCAATCGGCGATACTCTTCTACACTATCTAGAAACATAATTTCAAAATTTGATTTCTGTTTAAGGCATAACATATTTTTCTTAAGCTTTGCATTTTCATTCATACGTTTACAATAATATTCATAGATATTCCTGATTTTTACTGTTTCTACATCTCTTATCTTACTTTCTACCCTTCTGCAAGCTTTATGGAAACGGGCTAACACTAATACTGTCTCTCTAAGGTCCTTCAAATCTTTGAAATCCGTTTCATCACAGTTTACATGTTCCTGCATAATGTAACACTGCCCGTTAGCTATTGCAAAAGGACTTTTTTTCTTAGTAGTGAAGATAGCATTGATCTCCTCAAATCCATTATCTTTCAGATGGGTGTCGACCTCGTAATCAAATAGTATTTGCTCTCTAGGCAAGTCTACCTTTCTAAGCATAAATTTTCCACGGTTTGTGTCTAAATAGTAGTTACTGCGTATATATTGTAATTTCTTCACGCTAATGTCGTACTGTGCTAACAACTCCCTATTTAATGGTCGCACAACGTTCTCCCCCCATCCGGCACTTTTTATTTTAATCACATTAAGTTAATTCTCGTCTTCTTATTTATATGTGTATAATAGCTAAAAAATATCTACTTTGGTAAAAAATATAAATTCCCATTTTTTTACTCATAGCATTTATTATATAAACATATTTTATAGGGTTTCATATTATCACTTGTGTGATATAATTACTCTTGTTATGTATTAATAATATTTTAAAAGTAAGAAGGTACGGGTAATGAAACGAAAAGGTTGGCTTATTCCTATCCTCGTATTTGTTGTATCTTTTATCTGTCTCATTTTTTATCAACAAAGACAAGACAGTACTACCTTCGCTGATACGACAAATATGACACCTATACTTTGGTCTAAATCGGCAGCTGATATTACCAAAGTTGATTACAAACATTCTGGCGAACAATTAGTAGCTAGTCGCGAAGGTGATAAGTGGTTCATTTCAGAACCTATTCAAGCTCAAGGTGATGCACTTTATATTTACAATGTCATCTCAGCATTCAAAGAGCCCCTCTTTGAAGATGTCATTGAAACATCTCCATCTAACTTGGAAATTTATGGTATTAATAAACTTTCTTCTTCTATTACACTTTATGACAATGAAGGTAATGAATATATTCTTGTTAAAGGAAATGCTATAAATGCTTTAACAGATTATGTTTATGCACCCCTATCTGACACTGTTTATACAATATCTCATAATGCTTTTAGTACATTAAAAACAGATATCAATAGTTGGAGAAACAAAGACTTACTTAACTTCAGTGAGAATAATATCAAAGAAATTAAACTTACTTTAGATGGGCAAACCCACATTATTACACCAGAGTATGCAGGGACAGAGCCTCAAACTCAACTGTTCTTTAAAGCTCAAAATTTAAATACTGCTACTGTTACTAATTTCGTTTCCTATTTATCAAGTAGCAAAATCCAAAAATTCATTACAGATACTCCAGACTCAGCTATTTTAGAAGCATATGGTTTCACTAAACCATCCCTTAAAGTAACTATCACACTTAAAGATGGTTCAACTACTAGTTTAACTATGGGTAATGTAATGAAAAATGAAAATATGTGTTATATCAAACATGATAGTTCAGATAGTATTTTTGGTATTACATATTTTGATTTATCTCAGCTTAAAGTAACCCCTACAACTCAAACAACAAATGTAGAAAAGGTTGATAATAGCTCAGATGTAACAACTACCTCAGCTATTAAAAATTAGGTCACTAGATGAGAATTTTAACAATAAATAAGCTCTCTTTATAACAAACAGTATTTTTACTGCCTATTATAAAGAGAGCTTAGTTTTTATTGAATCTCTATTACATTTTTTCGTATTCAGTATGACAATATTGAATTAAAAGCTCACTATCATTTTCTTCAGGATTTCTAATAACCTTTTCTAATACTTTATCTAATAATTCTCCAATAACTTTTCCTCTTGGAATACCTGATTCAATGAGGTCTTGTCCTGTAATGGCAAGCATTGCCTTATTATATGGTTCATTGTTTGCAATGATTTCTTCTTTAATCTCACGTTGAAGTTTAATACCTTCTAATTTAGGTGCTAACATCTCTGGATTTTGTGCTTTGACATCACTTTCTTGTACTAAAAGTAATAAATCAAATAACTCTGGTCCGATTTGTGTTAAGACATTCTTTACAAGTACTTTATTTATTTCATTACGAATGTAATAATCATGATATAAGATTAATGCACTAATTGACTTAATAGAGTTATTATCCATCTTTAAATCTCTTAATACTCTTTTTGCAATCTCAGCTGATTTAACTGGATGATTGTAAAAATGATCTATACCTTTATCATCAGTTGTTCTTGTTGTTATCTTACCAATATCATGTAAGAGTAATGTTAAACGTAATGTCACATCTGATGCTGAATTTTGCATAGCCACAATTGTATGTTGTGCCACATTGTAGATGTGATGTGGGTTATTTTGTGGTACTTCATAAGCTGGAATGAACTCTGGAATGATATATTCTAAAAGTTCTAATTCATGAAGTTCATTAATGTATTCTGGTCTAGGTGAAACGCAAATTTTAAGAAATTCATCACGAATACGTTCTTTACTAATATGTCTTAATAAATCTCTGCATTCACGAATCCCTGCAATTGTTTCATCTTCTATTTCAAAACCTAATTGCGCAGCAAATCTTACTGCACGTAATATTCTAAGGGCATCTTCTGTGAAACGCTCTACTGCATTTCTTACTGAACGAATGCAACCTCTTTCTATATCCTTCATCCCTTCATATGGATCTACGAATCCTCTTTCTGGGTGATATGCGATGGCATTCATTGTGAAGTCACGTCTTGATAAATCTAATGTAATATCCTCTACAAAGCTTACATTTTCAGGATGTCTAAAATCCTTATAATCACTTTCTATACGATAAGTTGTTACTTCAAAGTGTTCTTTATTTAAGATAACCGTCACTGTACCATGTTTAATACCAGTATCATAAGTTCTTTTAAAAACTCTTTTAATCTCCTCAGGTTTTGCTGAAGTTGTAATATCCCAGTCATTAGGCTCTCTTTGCATTAATAAATCTCTTACACATCCCCCAACAATATACGCTTCATATCCAGCTTCTTCGATACAACGAATAATCTCTAAGGCATCCTTTGGGATTTTATTATTATATTCTTTGTACATCTCTTTCTCCTTATTTTTATATCTATATTGCAAAACGTCTCATGTCATTATTCATGTGTCATAAATAATACGGCTTACTTATACCTAGTCATTCTAATCTAAGTATTGACCTTTATACATTTAATTATATCATAAAGGTCTTTTTCATGCGTTTTATTTTCCCCATAAAAAATGCTATGGATTAGCTTTCATGCATCCATAGCATTTTTTTATATTTACTAACTTTTATTTAAGCAAGTTACGCTCTGCATTTTCATAAATATGTTCTTCTACAATGATGCCATCTTCCATAGAAACAATACGGTCTGCAACTTGTTTAGCAAATTGCATGTCGTGAGTAATAATGAGCATTGCCATGCCCTCACCACTTAAACTTTTAATGACTTTTGCCACCTCTCCTGTTAAGGCAGGGTCAAGTGCTGATGTAGGTTCATCAAAGCACATTAATTCTGGTTTAAGTGCTAACGCGCGTCCAATGGCTACACGTTGTTTTTGTCCACCAGATAATTCACATGGATAGCTGTTTGCTTTATCTGCTAAATTTAAGAAAGTAAGAATTTGCATTGCTTCATCTTTGGCTCTCTCCGGTGAATATTTCAATACACGAATAGGTGCTTCTATTAAATTTTCTAATACATTCTTGTGTGGAAATAAGTTAAACCCTTGAAAAACAAGGCCGATATTACGACGGATTTCTCTAATCTCTTCTTTAGAGGCATATATACCATCTTTTAATAAATATTTACCACCAATTTGAATGCTTCCCTCTTGGCATTTTTCTAAGTAGTTCACACTTCTAAGGAAAGTGGTTTTACCGCCACCTGAGGCACCTACTACGACCACTATTTCTCCTGGTTTAACATGTAGGTTTACACCTTTTAAAACTTGTGTTTTTCCGTAACTTTTATATAATCCTTCTACCTTTAACATGTTAAAGCCTCCTATCTATAGTAATCGTATTTTTTCTCAATCCACGCCATCACTTTAGTGAGCACGAAGATTAATAATAAGTACACAACTGCTACGATTACTAATGGTAATAATGTAGCATCTCTATTGGTTGCTGTTTTTCCGATTTTTAATAAGTCATCAAATCCTACTGCGTATACTAAAGCTGTATCTTTAATAAGGTTAATGATTTCATTCCCCACTGGTGGAATAACACGTTTTAAAGCTTGTGGCAGGATGATTCTAAAGAATGTATCTGCTTTAGATAAACCTAAAACTTCAGCCCCTTCATATTGCCCCTCATCTATAGAATTAATCCCTGCCCTAAAGATTTCAGCAAAGTAAGCCCCATAGTTCAAAGTAAATGCTAAGATAACAGAAGGTAAACGTGGAATTTTGATTCCTATGATTGGAAAACCAAAGAAAATAAATATAATTTGAAGTAAAAGAGGTGTTCCTCTCATAATCAATGTGTAGCATTCCGTAATCTTACTAATAATCGTACTTTTAGATAAACGACATACTGCTACTAATATTCCTAACGGAATAGATAATACTAAAGTTAATAAAAATACTTGTAATGTGACACCCAGTCCATCCATAATCTGTGGCATCATCATTTTAGTGTATTCAAAGATATCGGGAATACTACTTATGAATGCTGCGATTTTTTGAAACGCTGCAACTATTATATCCACGCTAACTTCCTCCTTATTGTGTAATATCTTCGCCAAACCATTTCTCTGAGATTTCAGCCATTGTGCCATCTTCTTTAAGTGCTTTATATGTGTCATTAAGTGCTTCTACTAATTTTGTATCGCCCTTTTTCATGCCTACACCATATTCTTCTTCTCCAAAGTTCTCTGTAAGTATTTTAAATTTGCCTTCGCCCTTTTTGCTTATGTAATAGTTAACTAAAACTTCATCAGCTACTACAGCTTCTAAACGTCCTGCTTCTAAATCCATTAAAGCATCATTGTTATTTTCATAAGTTACAACTTTACCATCTTTAAATGTTTCCATGACTTCTGGCTGATTTTCTACAGCTTCTACAGCTGTTGATCCTGCTTGAGCACCCACAACTTTATTCGCTAAATCTGCTTTTGTATTAATTGCTGAATCTGCTAAAGTAATGATAATTTGTTGGTTTTTTAAATATGGTACGCTAAAGTCAACTTGTGCTTTTCTTTCATCATTGATGCTATAGCCATTCCAGATGAAATCAATGTTACCAGCCTCTAATTCTGCTTCTTTCATAGTCCAGTCAATTGTTTGAAACTCAATTTCCTTGCCAAGCTTTTCCCCAAAAGCCTTTGCAAAATCAACATCGAATCCTACAATATCCCCATTTTCATCTCTATAACCCATTGGAGGGAAATTGTCATCAAGCCCTACAATAAGTACGTCTTTATTTAAAGCTGTTGCTTCACTATCACTTACATTTGCTGAATTTGCTGCACTGCCTCCACAACCTACAAATCCAAATGCCATGCTACTTACCATAGAAAATACAACTGTATATTTACATAACTTTATTAATTTCATTTATTTTCCCCCTATTTAATTATTTTTTATTAATTACTTATCATTTTAGCGTGCTAAAGCGATAAAGTCAATCATTTTTTCACGCTACTTCAAGCTTATTCAACTATTTCCCTCTATATGCTCCAATATTTCCGAGTTTGAATTGTATAACTTTTCTGTCTTTAAATATATCATTTCTCTATCAAATAAAAAAGACTTATGTAATAAATTCATTACATAAGTCCTTATATTTTCTTAATTAAACTCTGCTGGAGTAACTCTATTTGTTTTTCTTGATAAATACTACTTTAAGATAATCTCCTTCTTTAAAACTATCAATAGTTTTAAAGTCTTTTGGTAAACTATACTCTTCTAAGATTGTATAACGATGCCCCATTTGTTTAAAGGCTGTATCAATAAAGGTTTTAAACTTTTTCATATTAAATGCACTACAGTTTGTAGAAGCTACAATTGTTCCACCATCTTCTGTAATGGCAATAGCTTCTTTTAAAAGGTTTGTATAATCTTTAGAAGCACTAAAAGTGAATTTCTTAGAACGTGCAAAACTTGGTGGGTCTAAAACAACCATATCAAATTTAAGTTCTTTTTTAACTGCATATTTAAAGTATTTGAATACATCTTCTACAATGATATCTTGTTTTGTATAATCAATGTCATTCACGCTGAATTGTTCTCTTGTTTTACTTAAGCTGCGATTTGCAAGGTCTACGCTAGTTGTTTTGCTAGCCCCACCAGCTGCTGCAAATACTGAGAAGCCTCCTGTATATGAGAATGTATTCAGTACTGTTTTACCTTTTGCATAGTGATCACGTATACGTTTTCTTACCTCTCTTTGATCTAAGAAAATACCAACCATAGCCCCATCATCTAAGTAAATTGCAAACTGCTGTCCACTCTCTTTTACAATAAGTGGCCACTGAGGTACTTCACCCATTACGTAATCATGATCTTCAATGTATTTTCCTTCATTATCAAATCTTTTCTTTTGATAAATCCCTTTTACATCAGCTACTTCAAGTAAAGCATTAATGACTTCATCTTTGAAACTATAAATCCCTTCACTATACCAAGTTACGAGGTAATATCCTGCGAAATAATCAATAGTTAAACCACCGACACCATCACCTTCTCCATTAAATACGCGGAAGGCTGTTGTTTCAGTACTTTCATATAAATCCTTACGATAGTTTATAGCTGCTTTAATTTTTTTAGCAAAGAAGCTTTGATCGATTTTTTCATTTTCTTTATAGCTTAATACCCAGCCATAACCTTTATTTTGTTTACCATAGTAACCTTTTGCCATGAATTTATTTTTCTCATCAAATAAATTTACAATGACATCTTCTTTTTTTAATACCTCAATATTTGCAATAGCATCCTTAGCAATTAACGGATAGCCTTGTCTAATTTCTCTTGCAAACGCTGGCTTAATCTTAAGCTTTATTTCCTGTCTCATATTTTCATCCTTTATATTTAATATAGTATCTATGAATTAAGTATTTTCCTTCTTTTAAATGCAGTATTCTTATCCCTCAAATTTAGGCATTTTCATTTTATAAATTTGGATCTGCATTTTATCTAAATTTAGATATACTTTTAATCTAAATTTATTATAACACATATTCCTAAAATCATATTAGCCTACAATACTTAACACCTACGTTTAATACTATCTTATGAGCTTCTTATTAATCCAGCTTTCTCTCTACCCTCTATTAACTCTACGTTCAAGTTCTTCCCATTTACGGTCTCTTAACTGTGTAATGGTTTGAATATCTTCATCTGTTAAATGTTTAAAGCGTGCTTGTTTTTTAAGATACGCTTCTATACTTGAAAAGTTCTTCACAGTTTTATTTAAGGTATATTCATCATTTTCATATTCTGCCAAATACCACAACCCACATTCTATAGCTTCCCTCGCAATGGCGATTGTATCACTACTAGCAATGCCCCAGCCCGTTGGACAAGGCGCGGCCACATGAATATATGCTGCCCCTCTTACTTTGCTAGCTTTTTCTACCTTACGAATATAATCAGGAATGTTTCCAATGCTTGCTGTGGCTGCATATTTAATTTTATGCGCAGCAATAATATCGAACATATCTTTCTTTACATTTTGACTGCCATGAATATGTTCCCCTGCTGGTGAAGTCGTTGTCTTTGTGCCATAAGGTGTCAGCGAACTTTGTTGAATTCCTGTGTTCATATAAGCTTCATTATCATAGCAAATATAAATAATGTTATCATCTCGATCGATGGCACCTGATAAAGATTGAAGTCCAATATCTGCCGTTCCACCATCTCCTGCAAATCCTACTACATTTACATCTTTTAGTCCCAATGCTTTGGCCGCTACTGCTACGCCAGAAAGCATTGCACCTGTACTTGCAAAAGGTGAAATAAGTGCATTCATACCAAAGCAAAGCTGAGGATAAACAAAGCCAACAGCTGACATACATCCAGCCGGTACGACTACAAAAGTATTTTCACCTAATGTTTTAAGCGCTAAACGTACAGCTAAAGAACCTCCACATCCTGCACAACCTTTATGTCCATAAAAATATTCTTTTTCATCTAATGCTACTGCCATGTCTATCCCTCCAATCCTATGTATTTCACACGCTCAGTATAACTTGGGGTAATATCATTTTGGATTATTTCTTCTAAGTCTTTAAAAATCTGTACAACTTCTTCCTTCTTGATATCTTTACCCCCAAGTCCACCAACATAATTCGTTAATTTTGTATTGATACCATAAGTCGCAGAAACTACATTTGTAAATACGGTACCTTCTGCGCCGAAAGAAATATCTTTTTCTAGTACAGCTACTGCTTTTGCCTCTTTTAAAACAGCTGCAATCTCATCTCCAGGGAATGGTCTCATATAACGAATTTTAAGTAAGCCTACTTTTTCTCCTTGCTTTCTTAATTCATCTACCACATCTCTTACTAATCCTGTAATACTGCCTAGTGTTACAATAATGCGCTCAGCATCTTCACATTTATAAGCTTCTATTAAACCACCATACTTTCTACCTGTAATTTCACCATAAGTTTGATCTATTTTTTCAATGACTTCTTTAGCTTTTAACATAGCTTGCTGCTGTTCATATTTGAAACCTAAGTTATGAAGCGGTGAAGCCGTAAAAAATAAATTCTTAGGTGCTTTTAAATCCATTTTATGTTCTAGATTAAATGGTGGTAAAAATTCTGCAACTTGCTCCTGACTAGGAACTTCCACACTTTGATAAGTGTGGGTTAAAATGAAACCATCTAAATTCACCATTACAGGTGTTAAAACTTCTGGATGCTCTGCTAAAGCATAAGCTGCTAAAGTCATATCTAAACTTTCTTGGGCATCTTCCACATAAACTTGAATCCAACCACTATCTAATAAGGAAAGTGAATCCCTTTGATCACCAAATATATTCCAAGGTAAAGCTACACTTCTATTGGCATTCATCATTACAAGTGGCACACGCCCACCACTGGCATAATGTAAAACTTCAGCCATATAAAGTAACCCTTGAGAAGAAGTCGCTGTAAAAGTTCTGGCACCCATCACACTGGCTCCCATTACTGCTGATAGGGCTGAATGCTCTGATTCTACATACATATATTCTGCATTAAGTTCTCCTTTTTCCACCATTTCAGCTAAGCGCTCAACAACGATAGTTTGTGGTGTAATAGGATAAGCTGCAACAACTAACGGCTGTGCTAATTTAACGCCAATGGCTACAGCTTCATCTCCTGAAACAAATTGATACTCCTTTTGATTTTCTGATGTATTAGTCATTGTCTTTCGCCCCCTCTAATATAAGTTCAATACAGCCTTTCTTACATTCCTTCTGACAGATGCCACAGCCTTTACAAAATCTATAATCAATCTTCATCTCATTTCCTTCTTTATAAATAACACCTTCAGGACAGACCATATAGCACCAATTACAATGAATACACTGCTCATTATGAATAACAGGTCTCTCACTTCTCCAGCCTTCCATTGTTTCAGTAAGTAACATGGCCTGCCCATAAGTACCACAAGGTAATTCCTTACTACTTTTAATTTTAAAATCCTTATTTACCTCTGGTCTGTTCATTTATTTTCCTCCTCCCTCTAAACTATCATAGGTTTCAAAATATGTGATGAGTGCCTCGTTTTTTTGCGCAATTTTAGGAGCCAAATCATAATGTATTGCAGCCTTTAAATTCTCTAATGTAACTAATCTACTTTTCACAACTAGTGCTGCTAACATAGTTGTATTTGTAATCGGTCTTCCTAAATAGTGACGTGCCACAGGTTCTGCATTAAAAGTAATGATCTTTTCATTAATGCTGCCATCTTCTAGTACATTATATTTTTCAGGTGTTGCTGTATTAAGTAATAACTTTCCATTTTCTTTAAGTCGTTCAAGTAAGTTAGGTGTGTATAAACTCTCATCTAATACAACGAAATAATCTGCTTTTACACTTTGACTTCTATCACGAATAGGTGCATCATTAATTTTCGTATATGCAAATACGGGTGCACCTCTTCTTTCAGGTCCGAAGCTTGGAAAACTTAAACTATGTTTCTTACCATATAAACTTGCTGCAATCCCTAATATTCGAGAAGAGGTGAAGGCACCTTGCCCACCTCTTCCTAAAAATATAACATCTATCATGATTTATGCCCCTTTTCTCAAATCTACTAAACGTTTTGCCTTATGAGTTGCTCTTGGCAATTCTCCATCGTCTAATATGATGACATCTTTAGGTTTAACGCCTAATTTCATCTTAATCTCGTAAATCACTTGATTTTTTAATGTTTCTTTATCTATATCTATGCCTTCACGTCTTTCTACTTCTACTGTGAATTTAGTAATGTGTCTATCTTCTACAATGTTGACACGATATTCACCTGTTAAAGTATCAAACTTACGAATCACATGTTCAATATCACTTGGGAATACATTTACACCACCAGCTATAAACATATCATCAATACGTCCAACAACTTTGATACGTTTTAAAGTACGACCGCATGCGCATTTTTCGTTAGTATAAGTTACAATATCTCCTGTTCTAAAACGAATCATTGGTCTTACTTCTTTACGAAGTGTGGTGAGTAACATTTCCCCTCTTTCTCCTTCTTTAACAGGTAATCCTGTTTCTTGATCTACGACTTCAACTAAAACTTGATCTTCGGCAATGTGAATGCCATCATGTTCTTCACATTGTGCACCACAAGCTCCAAATATATCTGAGATACCATAGAAGTCAAATACTTCTGCATCCCAAAGTTCTTCAATCGCTTGTCTTGTTGCTGGAATAGATCCTCCAGGTTCACCAGCTACAATAATACGGTTAATCGCTAAATCTGTAGCTGGATTAATGCCTTTTTGTTTAGCTGCTTCTCCTAAATACCATGCATAAGATGGTGTGGTCCAAATAACCGTTGGTTGATATTGCTGAATAATAAATAATAAACGTTCTGCTGGAAGTGTCCCACCCCAAATACATAAAGCCCCAAGATTTTGTGCCCCTATTACATCAGGCCCACCTACAAAAAGTGAGAAGTTTAAAGCATGAATGTAACGATCATTTGGTCTCATGCCTGCTTGCCAAAATAGTCTACTTTCAATATTTTGAAATTCGTCAAAGTCCCGTTTACTAAATGGACTTGCTGTAGGTGCACCTGTCGAACCACTTGAAGATGAAATAAATACAACATCTTTTTCTGGTCTCACACATAAATCTCCAATGATAGGTACTGCATCTTGTCTTTCGCGTACATCATGTTTTGTTAAAATAGGGAATTTAAGAAGGTCATCTAATGATTGTAAATCATCTGGTGTGACCCCTGCTTCTTCAAATCTTTTTCTATAATAAGGTGAGTGCTCATAAGCCTCTGTAATTTGCACTTTAAGTTGTTCAAGTTGATAAGCTTCTAATTCTTCTCTTGGTATAGTTTCTATTTCTTCATTCCAATATTTTTTACTCATAAAAAATCCCTCCAACTAATAAAGTCAGTATTTTTTAGGAATAAACGAAAAAACTACTTTCTTGATAAGAAAGCAGTCTTAAATATCGGCTATGCTTTCTCATCTTTCAAATCATTTATGAGCCCCATAAATAATTTGTAGGAATTAGCACCTTTGAATTATACGTCTATAATTCTGGTTGCCGGGCTTCTTAGGGCCAGTCCCTCTGCCTCTCTAGATAAGAAATAGTTTATTCATTTTTATTTCCTAGTTCTTTTATATGTTTAGAAGTATATAACTACAGTATTAAATTGTCAACAATTTTCCTACTATTTTTATATTTTTTATAATA